>DAOTTT010000464.1:0-17463 GCA_034437635.1 Anaerolineae bacterium
GATGGCGTACACGTCCTATGAGCCTTATGAACAACTTTATCCACCTTTTGAGCATGGTGTAACGGTATTAGATGTTCTTTTTAACACAGGTGTTCATGCTAAAGATTATATCAAAAGTGGACAATAATGAAGATTTCTATTGTCACGACAATGTACAATTCTGCTCTATACGTGGAGGAGTTCTACGCACGTATTTTGTCTAGTATCCAACAAATTACGCAAGAATATGAGATTATATTTGTCGATGATGGTTCGCCTGATGATGCAAAAGATGTTGTGCTATCTATCCAGGCAAAGGATCAATATGTTCAAGTCATTGAGCTTTCTCGTAATTTTGGTCATCATAAAGCTATGATGACCGGGTTAGCGGCTGCTGACGGCGATTATGTTTTTCTCATTGATTGTGATCTTGAAGAACCACCGGAGCTATTAACGGCATTTTATGCGCGTTTATCTGATGAAAATGTTGATGTTGTCTATGGTGTACAACCTTCTCGCAATGATCCTTGGCTTAATCGGATAACAAGTGGTTTATTCTATCGTCTGTTTAATGTCTTTGCTGATATTGACCTACAGCCTAATCTGCTGACTGTCCGACTGATGAGGTGGGATTATGTACGCGCATTAGTTGCCCACAAAGAACAGGTGATGATTATCGCCGCGCTCTGGCAGATGACAGGCTTTAAACAATTAGGGGTTGAGGTAGAAAAACAATACAAAGGCGCAACGACGTACACGCTCACCCGCAAGCTTGGCATTGTTTTTCGTTCCATCACAGCGACAAGTAACAAACCGTTAGTATATATTGCTTATCTTGGTGTGTTTCTCACGTTGACATCGTTAGTTTACATTGTCTACCTGTTGGTAGGGTATTTATTGTTTGGTTATGGTGTTGATGGCTGGCTTTCAATTATTGTGTCGATCTGGTTTTTTGGTGGCTTGAATATTTTTGTGATGGGGATCATCGCATTATATTTATCCGTCATTTTTACAGAGGTTAAAGATCGTCCCTATACCGTTGTGCGTAAACATTACCGTAAGGAATGAGTGTGTGTGATGGATGAAATTAAGCAAACTGTCCGACAATATTACACTGATAAAATTAAACAACATGGCAGTAGCCATTGGGGGGTAGACTGGAATTCAACAGAGTCTCAATATCAGCGTTTTGAACAATTATCTAAGTTGATCCAACATCAACCATGTAGCATCTTGGACTATGGTTGTGGATATGGCGCTCTGGTTGATTTCTTGGATGCTAAATCTATAGATTACACCTATGTTGGCTTGGATATCTCCACAGAAATGATTGATGTTGCACGTTCTCGCTATGCGGATAAACAAAACGTACAATTTGTATCGGATGCTGCTGGCATAGGAAAAGTTGACTATGTTGTTGCGAGTGGGCTTTTTAATGTGCGCCTAGAAGCTACAGCCAAAGCCTGGAAAAATTATATGCAGGCGACAATAGATGAAATGTGGCAATTCTGCACTAAAGGGATCGCATTTAATGCGCTAACCACTTATTCTGATGCAGATTATATGCGAGACTATCTCTATTATTCTGATCCGCTGTTTTGGTTTGATCACTTCAAACGCGAAAAGACAAAGCAAGTTGCGCTTTTGCACGACTATGAATTATACGAATTTACCTTGATTGCTCGACACGAGGGGAAATTTGGTTTATGAAACCGGTTGTCATTTTTGGTCTTGGTAGTTATGCCAAGGTTGCTAAAGTTTATTTAGAAGCGGATAGCCCTTATACTGTCGTCGCTTTTACGGCGGATCGAGAGTACATTGAAGAAAATCAAATGCTTGGTGTGCCTGTTGTTCCGTTCGATGAGCTTGTGGAAACTCATCCACCCGAAAAATATGAAATGCTTGTAGCAATGGGCGCTAGAAACATGAATGACGACCGTACCCAAATCTACCATCAATGTAAAGATTTAGGATACAAATTCATCACCTACATCAATTCCAAAGCAACACACTGGGGGCATATAGAGATCGGTGAGAACACATTTATCTTTGAGGAAAATGTTATTCAGCCGTTCGTGAAAATTGGCTCTAATGTTGTATTGTGGAGCGGTAATCATATCGGTCATGACAGTGTGATTGGGGATAATGTGTTTATCGCTAGCCATGCGGTAATTAGTGGTCATGTGACGATTGATAATAATTGCTTTGTAGGTGTCAATGCAACGTTTGTTGATAAGATCAAAATTGCACCATATACGCTAATCGGTGCAGGGGCTTTTATAACACGCAGCACACGCGAAAATGAAGCTTATATTGGTGCCCGTGCGGAACGCTCTAAGCGTGAAAGTAAAGAATTCCCGTTATGAGTTGGCGCAGATTGGGGTGTATATTCAATCCAGAAGAATACAAAACGAATTGGTATACATCTCATGCCGCATTACCGATTGCTCGGCTGCTGGACGATCTGACATGGCGTATTTATTTTAGTGCGCGTGACGAGCAAAATCGTGCACAGATTGGCTATTTTGACCTTGTGCTGTCGCCTAAACCGCATGTTATCAATGTGAGCAAAGAGCCTGTTCTTCGCTTGGGTACATTAGGTACGTTTGATGATCATGGTGTGACGGGTGGTTGCCTCGTTGAGCGTCATGGTGTATTTTATTTTTATTACACAGGTTGGACGCTTGGTGTCACTGTGCCTTTTTACTTTTACACGGGGCTAGCTGTTGGTAATGACACTGATGGATATAAACGCCAGTCCTTAGCGCCGTTGTTGCCTCGTTCTTCGGTTGATCCGTACATTAACGGCGTACCTTCTATTGTAATAGAAGACGATGTCTGGAATATGTGGTATATCTCCGCCACACACTGGGAAATAGTTAATGGAAGTCCGCGTCACTTTTATTTGCCCAAATATGCACATTCGGAAGACGGCCTTCATTGGCAGACCGAAGATAAGCGCTGCTTGGAATTTGGTGATGGTGAGTACGCTTTCTCGCGCCCACATGTTATCAAAGAAGATGGTATCTATAAAATGTGGTATGCCGTGCGGGGTGATGTATATCGTCTCGGTTATGCGGAGTCTACCAATAGGGTAGACTGGGTTCGCAAAGATCATCAATCTGGTTTAGATGTGGCTGAGACAGGATGGGATGCTGAGATGATCGCGTATCCACATCGTTTTAATGCCCAAGGGCAAAGATACTTACTCTATAATGGGAATGGTTATGGCAGAACAGGAATTGGGCTTGCAGTCTGGGAAGGTTAACGTAAAGAGTATGGCTTTAGGTTTGTTTTTCGTCGGCTTAAGTGTTTTATTTACGGTTTTTGGTCAGATCGTCCTTAAATGGCAAGTTAAAGATTTAATGTTGCCGGATGGATTTTGGGATAAAGTGCAGTTTGTCGTCACTCAATACGCTAACCCTTGGGTGTTATCGGCATTGCTGGCTGGGTTTTTGGCATCTGCATCGTGGATTGTCGCTATGACACAATTAGAACTCAGCTTTGCTTATCCTTTCATGAGCCTATCCTTTGTCATTGTGATCGTTATGTCGATCATATTCTTCGGAGAAGCATTTACATGGAATAAGGTCTTCGGTACGTTGATAATCATGCTTGGTCTCGTCGTTTTAACGCGATAATCAACGATCTTAAGAAAGGAGTGGCAATCTACGCGAGGCGCGTAGACGCCGTTTGTTATGACAATATCCTTTAATCGCCCAATGATGGTGGGTAATGAGATGCATTACATCACTGATGCAATCCGAAATAATTGGCGCATATCTGGTGATGGACCATATACACAAAAGGCACAACAACAACTGCAATCTATCATTGGTGGTGAAGCAGTTTTATTGACTAGTTCGTGTACGCACGCCTTGGATATGTCGGCTATCTTGCTTGACCTAAAACCTGGTGATGAAGTTATTGTGCCATCATTTACGTTTGTTTCTACAGCTAATGCTTATGTGTTGCATGGCGCTAAACCGATTTTTGTCGATGTTCGACCAGACACCTTGAATTTGGATGAAAGTGCCTTGGAAGCGGCGATAACCCCCAGGACTCGCGCTATCGTGCCTATTCATTATGCTGGCGTGGGTTGCGAGATGGATACGATTAACGCAATTGCAAAGGATCACAATATCATTGTTATCGAGGATAATGCCGTTGGTATCTTTGGTAAATATAAAGATCAACCGCTTGGTACATTCGGTACTATGGCGACGCAGAGCTTCCATGAGACGAAAAATGTGATGTGCGGTGAAGGCGGGGCGCTCATAATTAATGATCCCAACTATATTGAACGAGCAGAAATTATCCGCGAGAAGGGGACGAACCGCAAGCAATTCTTTAGGGGGCAAATCGATAAATATACTTGGGTGGATGTTGGCTCTAGTTATTTAGTGTCTGATTTTACAGCGGCTTTTCTAGTCGCGCAGCTCGAACAGTGGGAAGTTATCCAGCAAAAGCGTCATCAGTTATGGGATAATTATGATGCACAGTTAAAAGAATGGGCATCTATCAACGGTATTAAAACACCTTATATTCCGAATCATTGTGATCATCCCGCGCATGTTTACTATTTGCTGATGCCTTCGCTAGAACAACGCACACATTTCATTGATTATCTTGCAGCGCATGATATTGTCGCTGTCTTCCACTACCAATCGCTGCATTTGTCGAAAATGGGACGCTCTTTTGGTGGGCGAGTTGGTGATTGTCCGGTTACGGAGCGCATTAGTGACACCCTCGTGAGATTACCACTGTATTTTGACCTGAGCTTGGAAGATCAGCAGCGTGTTATTGATGTAATAAAAACTTGGAAAATGGCATAACGCCGCTGAATTCTACTTTTTTAATTTAATAACAGCAGTAACTGCTCAAGTTGAGCAGTTACAAGACAGAGGCCACTTGTATGACCGACCCCCAAAAGCGACCAGAACACCCCAAGCCTAATATCATCTACAATGCAATTAAACCGCCCATCCCTAATTATACGCTGTCTACAGTGTGCCCAGCGTGCAACACGCCGACAGTACGCCGGGTGTGCAAGGTGCGGTGCGAGCGGTGCGGCTTTATGTGGGATTGCAGCGAGCTTTAGCCTTGTTCGAGCTTCGTCTTGGCGAAGGCGTTAACCATATTGATGATGCCCATCAAGCCTTGCCCTTTGCCCATAGAAACCTCTTTGCCGAAGATTTTAAACACAATATCACTGGGCACATTGGCGACGGCTTCTAAGTCTTTGCCGGATAGTGTCTCGCCTAGGATCACGCTCATCGCCATTGCGCTTAAGCCTTGCGGGTTGAGCACATCAAAATAGTATTTTTGCGTGCCGTCTTCTTGCTCAACCGCCCACACATACGCATCAGACTCGCACATGGTCACATGGTTGATTTCCGGGTGGGGGGCGGTGGAAATAGCCTCTGGCACTTTGACATCTTCAAAGCGATCAGCAATCTCGATGAGATAGGCGGCGCGTTCGTTGCGATCGGTGAGAAACTCGAAGTCCTCTAAAATTTCTTGGAGTTCCGGCGGCATAATGTTACTCATGGTTTGCTCCCGTAACTAACTAAAATGTAAGTGAGGGACATTTAGCGTGTCCCTCACTTTACTATAGTGCAGCTTATCGAGATTCTGTAGCGTTAAACGTCTTTTTCAATCGGCACCCCGACGGAGTTGCCCCATTCTGTCCAACTGCCGTCATAATTGCGTACTTTGTCGTAACCGAGCAGGTAGGTCAGCGCAAACCATGTATGGCTGCTGCGCTCCCCGATGCGGCAATAGGTGATGATGTCGTCGTCGCTTTTAAGACCTTGTTCTTCTTCGTAAATAGCGCGGAGTTCGTCGGCGGATTTAAAAGTGCCGTCTTCGTTAGCCGCACGCCCCCAGGGGACGTTATTCGCGCCGGGGATGTGCCCGCCCCGTAGGGTGCCTTCTTGCGGGTAGTTGGGCATGTGGGTGCGCTCCCCGCTGAATTCTTGCGCGCTGCGGACATCAACCAAGCGGCCATCGGTGTTGAGGTGGGCGAGGACTTGCTCACGGAAGGCGCGGATCGTAGCGTCGTCGCGGTCGGGCGCGGTGTAAGTGGTGGCTTCGTATGTCGGGACTTCGCGGGTGAGGTCGCGGCCTTCGTCTTCCCACTTCTTACGGCCACCGTCCATGATGCGGGCGTTGGTGTGCCCGAACAATTGGAACACCCAAAAGGCATACGTCGCCCACCAGTTGTTTTTATCCCCGTAGAAGACGACGGTCGTATCCGGCGTGACCCCAATGCGGGACATCAGCGCCTCAAAGCCGTCTTTGCCCAGGTAATCACGCACAACTTGGTCGTTGAGGTCGGTCGTCCAATCAACCTGTACCGCGCCGGGGATGTGGCCGGACGGGTAGAGCAGGGGGTCCTCGTTAGACTCCACGATGCGGACGCTAGGATTATCCAGATTCTCCGCGACCCAATCCGTGCTGACCAGGACATCTGGCTTGGCGTAACCACGTTGTTCAATTGCTGACATGCGTCTCTCTCCTTGATGATAATCAATATATGACATCATGCTAAATAAAAAACGCCAGCCGGGATCGACTGACGCTTGTCATTAGCATGTGTTAGGCATTAGCAACACGGCAAAGCGAAATCTCCCGGCAGTATGGGGTCTTGTTGCATACACATACAGTTGTGGAAAATTGTTTGTGTGTCCATGTGACTAAAAATACCATGCTTGCATAAGATTTGTAAACCCTACTCACTGCTTTCTAATTTTAGTGGTGCGTTCGGGGGCAAGTGCATCTCACCATGCACGCTGTTGACGGTCAAATTACAACGGGCGAGCTTCAGAATGACATAGGTATCCTGTGGTACATAGACCTCAAACGCGCCTCCGGCCACACTGCCAACGAGATTGCGCCGTTTAGCCGCAACATAAATGCCTGCCTCGTCCTGTTCTGTGAGCACACGCCACCCAAACGCGCCCTGCATGGTGATTGTCATTTCAATGAGGGGGCGCTGCCAGCGGATAATGCGCACATCCGCGTTTTCAGTGCGCAAATAAAAGGTGATCGGCTCTCCGGCGGCAAAGTGATAGGTTTTGCTCTGTTGGGCGAGATCGCGCACGGTGGAGGCCGCGTTGACGACTTGCCATAAGCGGTTAAGTTGTTGCATCAGGCCGTTAACCAATCGCGCAAGGCTGCCGCTACGGTGTCCGGTTGTTCGAGCGCCATCATGTGCCCGCCGCCTTGCACAGTGAACAATTGCGCATTCGGGATGTGTTCCGCTAAATATTCGCTAAATTTGTATTTGGTCATGCGGTCTTCTGTGCCGCCGATGACGAGTGTTGGCACGGTAATCTCGGTCAGGCGTTCGCGCACATCAAAGCGGCTACACGCCAGATAATCGCCATAAATAACGTCTGGTGGGGTTTGAATCAGCAGATCATAAGCGTTCTGCCGCACATCAGAGGATACGCTATCCGCCCAAATCCAATCTTTGAGCAAATTAGCGACGGCTTCCGGCTGTGTGCGCACGCGGTTGATAATATCCGGGTGGACGCTGAGTTTCGCCCCGGTGCCCACTAAGATGATCTTGGCGGTGCGGTCAGTGTAATCGAGTGCAAGTTGCTGCGCAATAGCACCGCCCATGCTGTGGCCGCAAAAGATCGCCTGGGGGATGTCCAGCGTATCCAGCAAGCCGATGATTGTTTGGGCGTAATCGCGGACTGTATCGCGTCCGGGTGGGGCGCTGCGCCCATGCCCTGGCAGGTCAAGGGTGATGGCGTTGGCTTCCGGCATCCGGCGCAACGTGGCAGGCCAATCTAAGCGGGAACCGCCGGCACCGTGTATATACAGGACGGGCAAGGTGTCATCCTTGCGATGATCGGCGATATAGATCGTGCTGTTTGGGGTTTGTATCTCTGGCATGGTCTTCTCGTTTTAGTCTTGACGCTTATCACACGCTTAGGCATGATTGCGTCTGCTTACAAAACAAAGGCTCATGGAGTTTACACGATAATGGCTGACCAGACACAATTTGGACAAGAAGACTTGTCAAAACCGCAGAGCTTGCGCGAATACCTGCGCATTTACTTTAGCGGTTTTGTGATGGGCGCATCGGACATCGTGCCGGGCGTTTCCGGCGGGACAATGGCGTTTATCCTGGGGATCTATAATACGCTTATTAACGCGATTAAGTCAGTCAATGTGGATGTCATCCGCATGGGGCTTAAGTTTGACATCAGCGGTGTGCTGGAACGGGTGCCGTACCGCTTTTTAATCGCACTGGCGCTAGGCTTAGGGTCTGCTGTTTTGCTCCTGGCAAGCCTGCTGGAAAATTTACTGGAAGAACAACCGACGTTCTTATTTGCGTTCTTCGCCGGGTTGATTATCGCGTCGATCCTGGCGATTGGTATGAAGATGCGTTGGTCGCCGGTGGCGATGGGGGCGCTTTTCGTCTTCGCGGGGGTGGCTTTTGTCATCACCGGGTTCGATGATGGCGAAACCGATCCCGTTAAGCTGTACATCCAAGCGGTGGAAGATGGCGAAGGGATCGCCCAGGCGGAAGCGGCGCTCATCGCCGAACTGGAAGCCTTCGATTATGAAACTCCTGTTGAAGATGTCGCGGCATTACGGGCTGCTGTAGAAGCTGATGCAGGTGTAGAACCATTGGAAGAAGAGCTAGAATCCGCTATTTATAATCCATCTAGTGTTCTGGTGTTGTTCATCAGTGGGGCGATCGCCATTTGTGCGATGCTGCTACCGGGCATCTCCGGCTCGTTTATTCTGCTCATACTGGGGCAGTACGCCGTGATCTTGGGCGCTGTCAATGCCTTAGACATAGTGAGCATTGGCGCTGTCGGTTTGGGGGCTGTGGTTGGCTTGGTGTCTTTCTCACGGGTCATTAGCTGGCTGCTCAACAACTATGAAAACGTCACCATTGCCGCTTTAGTTGGTTTTATGCTAGGGTCACTGCGCAAAATCTGGATTGAGATGGAGCGCGGTATGGATATTGTCAGCGACACCGGGCAACTCGACGCGGGGCAGTGGGTAATGGTCGCTGTGTTGATTTTCGTTGGTTTCTTACTGGTGAGTTTCCTCGATCATCTGCAATCACGGACGAACCCGGTGTTTGCCTGGTTCTGGAAGCCCGCACCGCCGGTGGATGACATCGCGCAGAAAGCGCAAGCGTTGGAATAAAACAAAAGGCGGGATGCGATAAAGGGTGCATCCCGCCTTTGGCTTAATTTACGACACGGAAGCTATAACGTATCTCGCGTGTGTTTCCGTTGCCTATGGAGACCGTCGCTGTAAGTTTATAACGGCCTACTTCTAAGTTACCTGGTTCATAGTTATCGTTGGTATTGCCGAATAAAGAGTAAGGTGGTATCTGCTCCATTTGTGTGTGTGATGTTGGGCCTTCTAGCACGAAGAGGATTTCATCAATATCACCGGAGACGTTCGCCTTGAGGTTATAACTGGTTGTCGCTGGATAATCAGATAATCGAATTGTGCTACCACAACTCATCCCGCCGATAACCTCATCGGTGTCGGGGTCAATCAATTCAAACGAAGAGATTGACGCGCCCTCTGTACTGCCACCTAAGCCTTCAAATGAATAGATGGCACATTCGTAGTAACTACGCAACTGCTCGCCAAATAGCGTTAATGCTACGATGACAACAATGCCGACTAGAACAAGGATTAAGGCATATTCGGATAAGCCTTGTCCCCGCTCCCGCTTCCTGACGTATTTCATTGTAAAAGTGCCTTTCACTATGATGTTGATGATGTTGGCGGGCGAATATGAAAGATAAATGCGCCGCACCTAATACTATCGTAACATGATTCAAGTACACGCGGCTATGTAAGGGTTCCTATACAAATGCAACATAATGCCGTGCTGCAACGTTTATAGACGCAAGAGATTGCTTAATTTGAACTTTTGTTCTATACTAGGTTAGATTTTATGGAGGAATCAACCATGCAACGTATTCATCTGCAAGAGTGCTTACATTGGTGTGATGATCTCATTGCTGAACGTCGTGCGTGCTTGGCGCAAAGTTGCCAAGAGGTATTGTGGATTAACCAGCAAGATTTAGGGCTTTTCGTCTGTAAGCGTAACGGCAAACTTTGTGTTTTTGTACGCAATGGCAGCCAACTCCCGGCTTTACGCCAAACGGCTTAATTTACCCAAGGCTCAAGGTAAATTGGGTGAATGAACAGTTTTGACCCCTTGTAGACCTTTACAGACTGTAGGGGGTTGTGCTATGCTGTTCTCATTGTTCCGGGTCGCCTCCCTTAACCTGGAGAAAAATGAGGATAGAATTGATGATAATCATTTAAATCACCCCGGAGTTTGTAGTCGTTTCCGCCTATTTCATCGTCTATTTGAATCTAACAACACGAGAGAGCTATGTATGGCACTTTCCAACGCACAATCGACTTATGACTATGATATGAAGCCCACGCTTGCCAAGAGCCGCTTTGTCGGTATATGGCGTTCTATGCGTGGCTACCGTATCTTTTACCTGGGGGCAATTGTCGGGTTGGCAATTGCGACTTTAGCGCGGACGGCGAGCATGTTGTTGATCGGCTGGTTTGTCGATGATCTGCTCTCGCCGCAACCAACTGTAATGGACTTTGGTTCTTTTAGCCATCTGAGCTTGCCGGTCATCGGCGCGACACACCCTGATTTGCCTGCGTTTTTGCCCTGGGTGGCGCTAGGCTTCTTGGCCTTAGCGGTAGCACAGGGGGCGTTTAGCTTTTTGAGTGGTCACTGGTCGGCTTATGCAGCGGAAAAAACCGCGTGGCGTATGCGTAATTATCTCTTCAACCATTTGCAACGGTTATCGTTTAGCTACCATGACCGGATGCAAACCGGGGAGTTATTACAGCGGGTCACGTCGGATGTCGAAGCCATCCGGCGTTTTTATGTCGAACAAGGCGTGGGCATCGGTCGTATTCTGATTATGTTCACCGTGAACATGCTGGCTATTGTCTTCATTAGCCCCGTATTGGGCTTGATGTCTGTCGCTGTTATCCCGGTTTTGGTGATCGTCTCATATTTCTTCTTCGGCGTGATCGAAAAGAAATACGAGGAATTCCAGAACCAAGAAGCGAAGCTCTCCACCACCTTACAAGAACACCTTAGCGGTGTGCGCGTGGTGCGAGCATTTGCACGGCAAGAACACGAGACACAGAAATTCGAGCATGAGAATTGGGAGAAGTTCTTGCGCGGTAAAGAATTGCTGCAACTCAATGCGGTGTACTGGCCGCTGACGGACTTACTCACCGGGGCACAGTATGTCTTCGGGTTTATGGTGGCGGCGTTGCTTGTGTTGGATGGCAGCATCTCTATCGGGGCCTTTATCGCCTATGCCGGTTTAATCGGCACTGTGATCGAGCCGATGCGGCAATTAGGGCGCTTGGTGGTGCAATCCGCACAGGGCTTAGGTTCTTATGGGCGCGTTGCAGAACTCATCAAGCAAGAACGGGAAGAACTGGGCGATGACATCCCGGCCCCGGTGGACGCGCTGCGCGGCGAAGTGATCTTTGAAAATGTACACTTTGAGTACGACGCGGAAACGCCCGTCTTGCATGATGTGAGTTTCCGTTGTGCGCCGGGGCAGACGATTGCTTTACTCGGTGCGACGGGGTCTGGTAAGACATCTTTGGTGAACATTCTGCCGCGTTTTTATGATTATACTGGCGGGAGTATCCGCATTGATGGCGTTGAGCTACGCGATTATCCCAAGGCGTTTTTACGTGAGCAAATCGGGATTATCGAGCAAGAACCGTTCTTGTTCTCGCGCTCCATACACGAAAACATCACCTATGGGGTGAGCCGTGAGGTCAGCGACGACGAGGTATTCGCCGCGACACGGGCGGCGGCTGTCCATGATGTCATCTTGGGTTTCCCGGAAGGCTATCAGACGCTCGTCGGTGAACGAGGTGTGACACTTTCTGGCGGGCAAAAGCAGCGGGTGGCCTTAGCGCGTACCTTGCTCAAGAACCCACATATCTTGATCTTGGATGATGCGACATCATCCGTAGATACGGAGACCGAAGCGAGCATCCGCGCCGCGTTGAGCGGTAGTGATGGTAAGCGCACCACATTTGTAATCGCGCATCGCGTGACAACTTTAATGCACGCTGATCTCATCTTAGTTCTGGACAATGGGCGTATCGTACAATCTGGTACGCACGACGAACTGATCGCCGTAGACGGTATCTACCGAGAAACCTACGAGATGCAGTCCCGCATTGACGACGAACTGGAAAAGGAACTGGCGCATGTCTGATGACATTCGTTTTGAGGAAGAGGAATTCACCTCACAATTTAACGGGGGCACCGTTGTCCGCATTATGGGCTGGGTGCGCCCCCACTGGAAGTGGGTACTAGGGTTTATGATCTCCATCGGGATCGTCTCTGTGATTGAGGCGTACTTCCGTGTGGTGACCATGAACATGATCGACGATGCGTTAATCCCGCGTGATGGCGATCGTCTACGCGAACTCTTGATCGAACTCGGTATACTGCACATTCTGTTGGTGATCTTTGTCTTCGCCTTCATCTACCTGTGTGGTGTGTTGGGGCAGCGTGTTATGTATGACATGCGTAAGGGGATGTTCGAGCACATGCAGCGGCTCTCGTTCTCGTACTTCGACAAAACCCCGGTTGGTTGGTTGATGTCCCGCGTGACATCTGACTCCGAGCGCATCGCTGACTTGGTGACATGGGGTATGCTGGACGTGACCTGGGCGGTGCTGAACGTCTGTACGGCCTTGTTCTTCATGTTTACCATCAACTGGCAGTTAACGCTGGTGGTGATGGTCATGTTGCCGATCTTGCTATATGTCGCTGTGTGGTTTAAGCAGCGCATTTTGGTCGAGTTCCGCGAATCGCGCCGGATCAACAGCAAGATCACCGGGACGTATAACGAGAACATCACTGGTGTGCGCATCGTCAAATCGCACCGCCGGGAAGAAGCGAACTTGCAAGAGTTCGACGGCTTGACGGGTAAGATGTATCGCTCATCGTTCCGGGCGGCGTGGTTGTCCGCGTTGTTCCTACCGATGGTGCAGATTATCAGCGCGTTTGCAGTGGCGGCGGTGGTCTGGTATGGCGGTCTGCAAGCGGGTAGTGCCATCACGATCGGCGGTATCCAGGCGTTTGTGTCGTACATCATCTTTATGATGTGGCCGGTACAAGACTTGGCGCGGGTATATGCTCAGATGCAGCAGTCCATTGCTTCTGCGGAGCGTGTGTTCTCGCTGCTGGACGCACAACCTGATATGGTTGATCGCCCCGGTGCAACAGACCCCGGTACGATCATCGGTGAGATTGTGTTCGATAATGTGCAGTTCTACTACGAGTCAACAAAGCTCGTGCTGCGCGACTTTAATCTGACGGTCAAGCAAGGCGAGACAATCGCTTTAGTCGGCCCGACCGGGCACGGTAAAAGCACCATCGTTAACTTGGTCTGCCGTTTTTATGAGCCGAAAGATGGTCAGATTACGATCAACGGACAGGATTACACGACGATGCCCATGCACGCGATACACTCGCGTATCGGTATGGTGCTGCAAACGCCGCATCTGTTCTCCGGTACGATCCGCGATAACATCCGTTATGGTCGGCTGGATGCCAGCGATCATGAGGTGGAAGACGCGGCAAAGCTGGCCGGGGCGCACGATTTCATCATGAACCTGGAAAACGGCTATGATGAGCAAGTCGGTGAGGGCGGCGTGTTGCTCTCCGTTGGGCAAAAGCAATTGCTCAGTTTGGCGCGGGCGGTGTTGTCGGATCCTGAACTGTTCATAATGGACGAAGCGACAAGCTCCGTTGACACGCTGACTGAGGCGCTCATCCAGCAAGGTATGGACAACCTCATGCGTGGGCGTACAAGTTTTGTCATCGCCCACCGCCTGAGTACCATCAAACGGGCAGACCGCATCCTTGTGATTGAAAACGGGCAGATTGCGGAAATGGGCACCCATGCGGAACTGCTGCGGGAGCGCGGCCACTACTATCAACTGTATACGCAACAGTTCAAGAAGGAACTGACGGAACAGTACGAAACAGAACGCCGGGATAAGCAAGCGGAAGCAACGCTCACCGCATAAGTCATCCAGAAGCCCCAACGCAGTTTGGGGCTTCTAACGTTTGGATACTGTGATTTTGTGTCATAATGGGGATGGTAACATTGTAGATAAAAGGTTTGCATCATGCCCGCCCGCACAGAATGGGACAACGAAGAAAAAACTGTACTTCTGCACATCTATGAGGATGATGTCACGCTAGAAGATTATCATCGCATCATTGACGAATCATACGAGCTAATTAGTGCTCAACCCCACCCTGTACATACGATTATGCTCCGCACAAACGTTAAATCACAGCCTGCTGCGTTGCTCTCCGTGATGCGCTATGCTAATAAACATCTGCCAGATAACCAGGGCATACGGGCTATTGTTGGTGCTAACCGTCTGACAAAAATCCTTACGGATATTGGCAAAACGGTCTTTAAAAATTTGGTGGAAAGCTTATACTTGGCTGAAGATTTAGACGATGCACGCCGCCACATTGCAGCATATCAAGCGCAACATCAAGAGAAGTAAGAGGGTAAACCGCATGGTCTACCCTCAAAGTGGTTTAGAAGCCCATAGACCGTCCGATAATTTCTTTCATAATCTCGGTGGTGCCACCGTAGATGGTCTGCACGCGGCTATCCACGTATGCCTTGGCGATGGGATATTCCATCATGTAGCCATAGCCCCCGTGTAATTGCACACACTCATCCATCACGCGCTTTTGTAATTCGGTCGTCCACCATTTCGCCATAGATGCGGTTTCTGTGTCCAACTCGCCAGTGTTGAGCGCCGTGATGCAATGATCGACAAAAACACGCCCGATTTGAATCTCGGTCTTCATCTCTGCCAGTTTAAAGCGGGAGTTTTGGAACTTGCCGATTGGCCGCCCGAACGCTTTGCGCTCTTTGGTGTAGTCGATTGTCCATTGGAGCGCGGCCTCGCACGCGGCGATGGCGACAACGGCGATACTCAGGCGTTCTTGCGGGAGTTCGGTCATCAGGTAGAAGAAACCACTGCCTTCTTCACCGAGTAAGTTTTCAGCGGGGACTTCAACATTTTCAAAATACAGTTCGGCGGTATCTTGCGCTTTCATGCCCATCTTTTCGAGATTGCGCCCCCGCCCGAAGCCTTCCATATCGCGCTCAAGCAATAATAGGCTGATGCCGCTATGCTGTTCGTCGGGGTTGGTCTTGGCTACGGTGATGACGAGATCGCTTAAGATGCCGTTGGTGATAAACGTCTTCTGCCCGTTGACGATGTAATGACCGTTTTCGCGCCGGGCGGATGTGCGCACCCCGGCGAGGTCGCTGCCGGTGTTGGGTTCGGTCATGGCGATGGCCGTGATAAGCTCGCCAGTGGCACAACCGGGTAGATACTTCTGCTTTTGTTCTTCTGTACCATAATGCAGGATGTAGGGCACGGTGATGTCGTTGTGGAGCGTAAAGCCAGGGCCGGTGATGCCACGTTTCGCCAGTTCTTCGCCGATGATGGCGTTAAAGCGAAAGTCGATTACACCGCCGCCGCCGTATTCTTCCGGGATGTTGAAGCCGATAAAGCCACTTTCCCCTGCCTTTAGCCATAGCTCACGCGGGACAACGCCTTCTTTTTCCCATTCTTCATGATGCGGGACGATCTCTTTTTCCACGAATTTACTGAATGCATCGCGGAACATAATGTGGTCGTCTTCAAAAATAGTTCTCTTTAACATCTGAAACCTCAAAAAATAATTTACCTAATGATAGTTTGATTATAACGAAGTTTATCTTCTTTTCCCAAGTGGATTACCGTTCGCAGGGTGTAAATCTTGCACTACAATAGATATTGTAATGTGAAAACAATTAAAGGAGTGATTGCATGGCCGATATACCTGGTCAGGAGCGGCACGAACTAGACCCGATCTTGAAGCCCAACAACGTCGCGGTGATCGGCGCGACGGAGAAAATAGGCAGCGTCGGGCGCACGATCATTAGCAACCTCATCACCAATCCATTTGGCGGCACTGTGTTTCCCGTCAACCCCAAACGCCCCAACGTCCTCGGCATTAAGTCTTACCCGTCTATCAATGATGTCCCGGATAAGGTCGATCTCGCGGTGATCGTTACCCCGGCGAAGACCGTCCCCGGCATCATCCAACAATGCGTTGATGCGGGTATCCCTGGGGCGATTGTTATTTCTGCCGGGTTTAAAGAAGTTGGTGCGGAAGGCGTAAAGCTAGAGCAAGAAATTCTTGAGATCGCACGCGGCAAAATGCGCATCATCGGGCCGAACTGCCTGGGTGTTATGATGCCGATGCGCGGCCTTAACGCCACCTTCGCCGGTGCGATGGCGCGTCCGGGCAACGTCGCGTTTATCAGCCAGAGTGGGGCGATTTGCACGGCTGTTTTGGACTGGAGCTTTGAAGAAAACGTCGGTTTTAGCGCCTTTATCTCCATTGGCTCCATGCTTGATGTCGATTGGGGTGACTTGATCTATTACTTGGGCGATGACCCCAACACGCACAGCATCGTTATTTACATGGAGTCCATCGGCAATGCGCGGTCTTTCCTCTCCGCAGCGCGTGAAGTTGCACGTACTAAGCCGATTATCGTCATCAAAGCCGGGCGCACCGCAGAAGCAGCAGAAGCTGCCGCGTCGCACACCGGTTCGTTAACCGGTAGTGACGACGTGCTTGATGCCGCATTCCGCCGTGTGGGTGTGTTGCGCGTCAACAACATTTCTGAGGTCTTCTATATGGCGGAAGTGCTCGCCAAGCAACCGCGCCCGAAGGGGCATCGTCTGTCCATCGTGACCAACGCGGGCGGCCCTGGCGTGTTGGCGACGGACGCGCTTATTCAAGGCGGCGGCGAACTCACCCCGATCTCTGATGAGACGATGGAAGAACTCAACGGCTTTTTGCCCGCTGCATGGAGTCATGGCAACCCCATCGACATCCTCGGTGATGCTGACCCGGAGCGTTACGCAAAATCGCTAGAAATCGCTGCGCGTGATCCGAACTCTGATGGACTATTGGTTATCCTCACCCCACAGGATATGACCGACCCCACCCAAACAGCGGAGTCGTTGCGGCAATATGCCAAGCTCGGTAAGCCGGTACTGGCAAGCTGGATGGGCGGCGCGGACATCAAAGCGGGCGAGCGTATCCTCAACCGTGCTGATATTCCCACGTTCCCATATCCCGATACAGCGGTACGCTTGTTTAACAATATGTGGCGCTTTAGCGAAAACCTACGGTCGCTATATGAAACGCCGGTACTCCCGGACAAAGGCACCGACGGCCCCGACCGCGAGGGCGTGAAGAAAATCATCAACGCGGCACGCAAAGCCGGGCGGACAATCCTCACCGAGCAAGAATCTAAAGAGGTGTTGCGCCTGTACGGTGTGAACACACTGCCGGATCGTGTCGCGACC
>DAOTTT010000465.1:0-5585 GCA_034437635.1 Anaerolineae bacterium
TCCGCACTACTGAGCGTTGCACCAGGGCTTTGCTCACCATCGCGCAGCGTTGTATCAAAAAACAGTACGGTATTTTCGTCTTTCATTCGATTGACCATAGGGATGTTGTCCTTTCATCATTATGTTTATTACCATCAGTCATAAGGTCAGTAAGGCCGTCTTCAGACATGGACATCACCCCCTTTCTGGTCTACGGCAGGATCATCATCCATAAGTTAAGAACGCTCCTGCTTGATACGTTTGGCATCCAAGAACGGCATCAGATCACGCAGTTCTGCACCAACTTGTTCAATCAGTAAGTCATGCTCGCGGGTACGGCGCTCGTTGAATTCCGGCAGGCCGTTTTGATTCTCTTCGATCCAATTTTTGGCAAACGTACCATCTTGGATCCGATGCAACACACCTGCCATCTCTTCTTTAACGGCATCCTCAAACAGATCACCCGTGACATAACCACCATATTCTGCCGTGTTACTCACGCTATACCACATATAGCTCAAGCCGCCTTCATACAGCAGATCAACGATGAGCTTTAATTCGTGCAGGCACTCAAAGTAGGCAACTTCAGGTTGATAGCCTGCTTTAACCAATGTCTCGAAGCCTGCACGCACAAGCGCCGTCACCCCACCACACAAAATAGACTGTTCGCCGAAAAGATCTGTCTCGGTTTCCTCTTTAAATGTTGTCTCAATGACACCGGCTCGCGTACACCCAATAGCACGCGCATATGCCAAGCCTAAAGCCTTCGCTTGCCCACTTGCATCCTGATACACGGCAAGCAACCCAGGCACCCCAGCAGACTCAGTGTAAAGCTCGCGTACACGATGCCCTGGCGCTTTCGGCGCGACCATTGTCACATCGACCGTTTCCGGCGGTTTGATGGTTTCGTAATGAATATTGAATCCATGCGAAAACATCAGCATCGCACCATCTTTTAAGTTGGGGCTGACGTGTTCGGCATAAATTGCAGGCATCCGTGTATCTGGTGTGAGCATCATAACGACATCAGCGGAAGCGACAGCATCAGCCACAGTTGCCACACGCAAACCATCAGTTTCGACTTTAGACCAGCTTTTGCTACCTTCATACAAGCCAACCACCACATCACAACCACTTTCATGCGCGTTGAGCGCGTGGGCGTGTCCTTGGCTACCATAGCCAATTACGGCGACTGTTTTACCGTCTAACAATGCGAGATCAGCATCTTTATCATAGTAGAGCGTTGCCATTCAATCATTTCCCTCTTGATTATGAGAATAAAAAACGGCAGGGGATTTCCCCTGCACGCCAATAAACATCTATCTTACAAAACGACCCCATTATTGGAGCGATCATCTTTTACTACACCGACGGTTGGCGTGTATTGCGTATCCTGGATGCGTGTACCACGCCCCATCGCCACAATACCAGTCCGTACCATTTCAACGATCCCGACCAGGCGCAGCTTGTCGATGACTTCTTCAACGACAACTTCACTCGCGGTGATCTCAACAATCGCCACACGCGACCCCATATCGGCAATACGTGCCGGGTAGCGCTCGCAGATTTGCGTTACAGTGTTGTATGCTTCTGCATTTTCTGTCCGTACCTTGACCAAAGCCAAGTCGCGGCTGATGTGTGGCTCGTGCGAGATGTATTTTACATCAATCACATTGACCAACTTCCGCAGATTCTCAACAAGGATGCGAACATCAGTCCGTTCCGTGTTGACGACGATCGTCATCCGCGAAACATGCGGTTTATGGGTACGGCCTACCGTCAAACTGTCAACATTGAAATTACGCCGCCGGAACAAGCTAGCCACTCGGTTCAAAACACCGGGTTTATTTTCCACGAGTGCGACGATTGTCTGTCTATTATCAGGGTTCATTAGGCTTTCACCTCACTTGGTTTGGGGCGACGGATCATATCATGCAAGTCTGCACCAGATGGCACCATCGGATACACCATATCTTCTTTTTCAACGACAAATTCGATCAATACCGGCCCATCAATGCTCTGCGCGTATTCCACAGCTTCTTGAACTTTGTCACGCGATGTTACCCGCAGGCTAGGCACGCCAAAGGCTTCAGCTAGTTTACAGAAATCAGGGTTAAACATAGGTGTCGATTGATAGCGTCGATCATAGAAGATCTCTTGCCACTGCCGCACCATACCCAAAAAGCCATTATTAATCACAGCGAGGTTCACATTGATGTTTTCTTGTGCAGCAGTAGCCAGTTCGCACATTGTCATCTGGAAGCCGCCATCGCCCACAATAGCCCAGACATCTTCTTCCGGCTTACCAAACTTCGCGCCAATCGCTGCTGGGAAGCCATAGCCCATCGTACCCAGGCCGCCACTGGTCAACATCGTGGCTGGCCGATGATGTGGGTAGTATTGTGCTTCTAACATCTGATGCTGACCAACGTCTGTTACGGTGATGGCATCGCCATTGGTATAATGCCACAGATCGTTGATAACTTGCGCGGCGATCATGCCATCGCCATTGTAATTACGCACAATGTCGCGTTCGCTATCGTCTTCTTGCCAATTACGGATGTCCGACAGCCAAGCCTTATGATCGCCAGATGTTACCCCAGGCAGAATTTGGGTCAACACCGTGCGGAGATCGCCGGCAACCCCGACATCAACACGCACGTTCTTGTTCAATTCGGACGGATCAATATCAACATGGATCTTACGTGCTTTTTGCGCGTAGGTTTTGAGGTTGCCCGTCACGCGGTCATAAAAGCGCATTCCCAGCGCAATCAGCAAATCCGCCTCTTGGATAGCGTAGTTACAAGCCGCTTGACCATGCATACCCATCATCCCCAGGGATAACGGATGCTTTTCCGGCACCCCCCCCTTACCAAGCAAGGTAAGTGCAACAGGAATATTGGCGCGTTCCGCTAGTTCTTGGAGTTCAGCCATTGCACCGGACATGATAATACCGTGCCCAGCGAGGATAACTGGACGTTCTGCTTGATTGATGAGATCACAAGCCGCTTGAACTTGCGTTTCTGATGCCTCTGTCGGCGGATGATACCCTGGAAGTTGAATCGGCTCTTCAGGATACAAGAACTCGATCACTTCTTTCTGCAAGTCCTTTGGAATATCAACCAAGACAGGGCCGGGTCGCCCGGTACGCGCGATATGAAAGGCTTCTTTGATCGTATAAGCGAGTTCTTCAATGTCGGCCACCAAGTAATTATGCTTAGTCACGGGCAAAGTAACACCGGTGACATCCGTCTCTTGGAAAGCGTCAGAGCCGATGGCAGCACGCGCCACCTGCCCGGTAATGGCTACCATCGGCACTGAGTCCATCATGGCTGTTGCTAGCCCCGTGACCAAGTTAGTCGCACCAGGCCCACTCGTGGCGATGCACACCCCTACACGCCCCGTTGCCCGTGCGTAACCATCAGCCATATGAGATGCACCTTGTTCATGGCGCACAAGCACATGATGAATCTGCGGATATTTCGTCATTGCGTCATAAGTAGGCAAAATTGCCCCGCCTGGATAGCCGAAGATAACATCTACTTCTTCGCGCAGCAGGCATTCCATGATGATTTCAGCGCCACTCAGTAACATATGTCTCACTCCAAAAAAATTTAGTCGCCACTTGTCGGTTCAGATTTACGCACATGCGTCAGCCAACCATGACGGTCAGGCTTTTCGCCGGATGTGATACCAAAAAATTCATCTTGCACAGCCCGTGTGATCGGGCCAGGCTTTCCATCGCCCACAGCCAAACGATCCACCGAACGGATCGGCGTGATCTCTGCGGCTGTCCCGGTGAAAAACATTTCATCAGCCAAATACAGCATATCGCGTGCAATGGCCTCAAAACGGATTTCGTACCCAAGGTCACTAAGGAGCGTAAGTACCGTATCGCGTGTGATACCCGCTAAGATAGATGCCCATTTACCCGGTGTATAAACAACATCATTGAGGATAACAAACAGGTTTTCACCAGCACCTTCACTGACATATCCGTTGATGTCGAGGCCGATGCCTTCTGTAAAGCCGTTATCTTTCGCTTCCATCGTGATGAACTGCGAGTTCACATACTGGCCGCCGATCTTCGCCAGCGATGCGCCAGTATCCGGCGCAAGCCGTCGCCAAGAACTCACCTGCACATCTACACCATTATCAATGGCTTCGTTGCCCAAGTAGCGCCCCCAATCCATCGTCATAATGAATGCCTCTACAGGTGCGCTGCGGCCTTCTAAGCCGAGCGGCCCTGCCCCACGAAACACCACAGGTCGGATATATGCCGAGTCGTGACCATTGCGATCGATCAATTCAACGATGGCTTCATCAATTTGTTCGGCGGTATATTCCAGGTTGATCCGAGCGATCTTGCAACCCGTGACAAGGCGTTCGCTGTGCGGGGATAAACGGAAAACTGCCGGGCCATCAGGCGTAGCATAGGCTCGAATACCTTCAAATACACTCGACCCATAATGCAGTGCATGCGTTGTAACATGCACTGTCGCGTCTTCCCAGGCAATAAATTCTCCGTTGTGCCAAATATATTTTGCGCTCATCCCGTATCCTCATTTTTATTTACTCAATAAAAGAAAAAACCTCCCGGCTTGGGAGGTTGTTTTCTGCAAACACACTTTCAGGTCATCTCCGCCCAAGCCGTTAAAGCCCGTTTCCAATAAGGAGTACGAGTACGATTACGCTAACAATAATAATGATAATTTGGGCTTGGTTTGTGCGCTTCATGTCCGTCATTTTTTCAAACGTTATATGTGCAATAGCGTAGCGATGATTTGCATACTTGTCAACATATCGACCTATGATCTGCCAAATTCATACACAATAACCTGAGATCATTGTGCAACTGATACAAGCCATTCACGCGCTTGGTCGATCTGTTGTTGAACAGCCTCCGGTGCGGTGCCACCGGGCGCTTTACGCCGAGCAACGCTGCGCTCAAAATCCAACCAGTCAAACACATCAGCAGCAAATAGATCACTCGCTTGTTGATATTCAGCTAGACTCAATTGGTCTAGTGTTGTCTCATTGTCAGCGGCGAGCCGCACCAAACGCCCCGCAACATGATGCGCTTCACGGAATGGCATTTTCTTTTCCACCAGATAATCAGCGAGATCAGTCGCGAGCATCTCCACAGCCAACGCGGATCGCATCTTATCGACATTTAAGCGTAATGTTGCTATCACCCCACTGACGACAGGCAACAACAGACGGACTGTATCAACGGCATCAAACAAGGCTTCTTTATCTTCTTGCAAGTCTTTGTTATAGCCACTTGGCAAGCCTTTAAGGGTCGTCAACAACCCTGTCAAATGTCCAATTAACCGCCCGGCTTTACCGCGTGCGAGTTCCATCGGATCCGCGTTACGCTTTTGGGGCATCAGGCTTGACCCAGTGCTGTAGCGATCATCCAAGATAATAAAGCCCATTGCCGGATTGCTATATAAGATAATATCTTCCCCCAAGCGGCTGAGATGCGTGCCAAGCAAGGCCAACACGAATAACATTTCTGCCACGAAATCACGGTCACTCACTGCATCCAGGCTATTCGCGCTGATCGCAGTGAGTGACCGTGATTTCGTGGCAGAAATGTTATT
>DAOTTT010000466.1:0-4357 GCA_034437635.1 Anaerolineae bacterium
ATGATATTTCGCGCTGACTAGCCCGTTTACGGGCGGCGCATACATGCGCTGCACTAGCCCCCAGTGTTGAACCGGGGCAGCATATAAATCAGAGCATACCTGAGTAGTTGCGTATTATGGGCGAACAATCGGGATGATAAACGACGTTTCGCCCGCATCCACTAACACGCGCTCACCATCAGCGGAAATCCACTGCACGCCGATTTCATCCATTGCAGGGAAGTCATAGTGACGCTCTCCACGCCTAAAGGCGGAGGCTTCTGAGCCACGCTTGCGGCAACCCGCTACGTTCTACGTCCTACCCGTTTTAATATATTTAATGCCGCGCTGTGGTCTCTGTCTAAGCTGAGACCACATTCACATTTAACCCAACGATGTACCAGTGTAAAACCATAAATCTTACTTTTTGCGGCGATAGAGCCAATCGCGCACGCGCCGCACCACAGGCCGTAACCCTGTGCGCATGGAAAAGACCAAAAAGCGATTGCGCCAACCGGGGATAATGACGACCTTACCGCCACGTTTATTCAATGAAAACTGCACGACCTCATCCGCCGTTTGCCACATGGATTGTGGGATTTGCTCACGGCTGAAGTCGTCGTACTCTGGCGTATCGTGGAACTCCGTATAGGTATAGCCGGGGCATAACGCCTGCACGCGGATGCCGTGCGGCTTGACTTCCGCTTGTAACCCGCTGGAAAAGGTGTTCAAGTAGGCTTTGCTGGCGCTGTACGTCGTCCCGTTGAGGAAGGCTGCAATTGAGGACACGTTGATAATATCACCGCGTTTAAGGGCGATCATGCCGGGGAGCGCCGCCCGGCACAAGGCCATTGTCGCGTTAATATGCACATCGACCATCGCTATCTGTTGGTCAATGTCGCTGGCGGCAAAGTCGCCCATCGTGCCGAAGCCCGCATTGTTGACCAACACCGTTAAAGCGTCCGTCTGTGCGATTACCCCGGCCAAACGCGCTACATCCGCCCGCACGCTTAAATCCGCCGGGATAACGGTCACAGTGATGTTGTGCGCCGCTTGTAGGTCATCGCGGAGCGCGTTCAGGCGATCTTCGCGCCGGGCCGTCAATATTAAATCATGGCCTTGCGCGGCGAGTTGCCGGGCGAAAGCCGCGCCAATGCCCGCCGATGCGCCCGTAATGCACGCCACCGTCATGATGTTTCGTTCTTAATCCGCACGATGAGCGGTTCATCCCCGCTGTGAATATACTGCACCATGTAGACTGTGCCTTCTTCTAGCACAGTGCCATCCGGCAGGCGCTTAAAGGTGGTCTTGCCGACGCGCACCATCCCCGCGCTGAGGCGTTGCGCCTCCCCGCGCACCGTCTGGATGTCGCCACGTTTGGACGACACCGCCGAACGCATCAAGTGATACATGCCACGTTTGAGCAGCCGGTTGACGACAAAGGCCGCACTACCAGCCGCCACCACCACCGCCCCTTTGACGGTTGCCGGCAGCGCGTTAAACGCCGCCAACGGTGCAGGTTGGTCGTCGTCCCTGGGGGTGAGTTGCTTGTTATCCATATTGTGCTGCGAGTGATTCTTCTAATTCGTTGCGGAGTTTGCGATAGCTTTTGTAGCGGCGTGGGCTAATGTGCCCATCTATGACGGCCTGCCGCACCGCGCAGCCCGGCTCCCCGGTGTGACTGCAATCGCTAAAGCGGCATTGATCCACAAAAGATGCAATATCACGGAAGTAACCGTCGAGTTCTTCCGGCTCGACATCGTACACGCTCAAGTTGCGCATTCCCGGCGTATCGGCAAGGTAGCTTTGCCCATCATTTAGCTTAATCAAGGCGCTGTCGCGGGTGGTGTGCACCCCTTCGCGGCTGCTATCGCTCACTTGCTTGACCTGTCGGCCTAACTCGGGCTGAATACTGTTTAAGAGGCTGGTCTTGCCCACACCGGAAGGCCCGGTAAACGCGCTGATCTTGCCGCGCAACCGCGCATCAATCGCCTCAATACCGCGTCCATCTTTGGCGCTGGTATAGAGCACGGTATACCCCATCGCTTCGTATGGAGAAAAGAGCGCCGTAATGTTGGACGGGTCTTCAAGATCAATTTTGTTGACGACGATAATCAGGTCTTCGATGTCGGCCTGCTCTCCGGCGACGAGCATCTTATCCAAGAGGTGGATGCTAGGGGAAGGATCAACAGCGGCAAAAACATAGAAGATGGCATCGGCATTGGCGATAATCACATGCTCGCGTTCTGCATCGCCGCCACCGCGATTACCAACTGTACGGGCTGCGCGTGATAGCACACTGCGCCGCTCACGCACCGCTTCAATCACGCCTTTGTGACCGCTTTCGTCATTTTCGATCACACTAATTTTCACACGGTCACCAATTGCGGCGATGTCGGCAGATTGGGCTTTTTCCATCAACCGACCACGCAGTTGGCACATATAAACCAAACCGCTTTCAACTTCGACCCAGAAGAAACTACTTTGTTCCTTGACGACCAGGCCATCTAAATATGAGTCCAAAGGCAATCCTTTCTTGACTAAACACAAGACGATCATAGGTCGCGCTCGGTTAACTGAGCGTGCCAGCGGCTAACGTGCCGAGATCGCGTTTATATTGTAAGGGAACACGGGTTTATGGCGTTCGTATTTACAAGTATAACCGAATTTGGGAGCGCGTGCGCACTGAGTTTGTAGATCGGGCTGGGCAATGGCTTAAAAAGGCAACGCCTATAAATGTGATTTTCATCATCAAGCATAAGCTCATTTTTAGCCCGCGCTGACTCAAAGCGAGAGTCTAAAGCCAATACGGTTGATTTAAGCTAATGTTGAATGTTTAAATAAATTCAACCAGACTTAATTCTACATGATTTTGAACTGGAAGCGACAAAAAATCTATCTTTTGGGAACTTTCCATATTGTCGCAAAAATTCTTAAGTCAACCGTATTGGATTTAGGGTGAGGGCAAAATGGCGTTTTCCTGAACATCTCATTATTTTCTTGGAACAGCCTAAGTGACATGATGTCTGTAACAGTGATATTTAAAAGTGGCGTTGTAGTACGCTATAATTTCGACAATTGGCGTGAAGCACAAGCATTCATGGATCAAATTCACAGTGACCCCGATCCGTTTGAATATGATGGTCAATACATCAACCCCCGCGAAGTTGCCGACGCGAGCTTGGGTGGTATGGACGTTGATCGCCCTTATGCGGACAGGTAGCTTGCATCCCCTCATGGTCGCCACACCGGGCCGGGGTTGAGATACGCGCTTGTGCCAAGCGGTAACGGGCGCGTATCGCTGCCACTAGGATCGGTGATAACCCAAACGCTACCTTGTGTGAATAAAATGCGCTCGCTGCGCGGCGACCACAGCGGCGCAAACCCCCGGCCAATCGTCTGGATGATGTGATTTTGCACGTCATAAACGGAGATCGTGCCGCCAGAACTGCCCAGGTCGTCGGTGGTTTCGTAGACAAAGCGCGTGCTATCCGCCGCCCAAGAGGGCGCACGCCCTGGTTGGATAACCCGTTCAGCATCGGTCACAAAATCAACGAGCAGCATCGCCGGCCATACATCACTGACCTGTACATCCCCGCTGATAAGCAAATAGCGACCATCCGGCGACCAGCGCAATGTATCCAGCGTGATAGGTGTGCGGCGGTAATTTTGCGTATTAGCGCGGTCATACAGATCGGCGGTGTTAATCGTGCGGGTGATCGTATTGCTGCGTAAATCCAAGATGACCACCCGCCGGAAGTTGGTGTCATCACTGCTGAAAAACGCCATTTGATCGCCGTCCGGTGACCATGACGGAAATTCGGCGTGGAGGTCAATCGGCACGGGTTGAGCATCTGCAATCGCGTCAATGGGCGCTGTGTAGAGGCGGCGCTGCACGGTGAAGGCGACCCGTTCGTTATCCGGCGCAACTACTGGCCGCTGATTGTTGAGGTACTGTGTTGGTCGTCCGATGGTCGCTTGCAAAAACGCCGTATGCTGCCGCGACTCGATCCACCCTGCAAAGATGACGTAATCCCCCTGGGGCGACCAATGCCACCCGGCGCTGGGGATGATCGCCGCGACTTGGCCGATCGTCACGGAGAGCTTGTGGTTGATGTCAAATAAATTGATGTTGGTCTTGCCGCCACCCGCCGCCGCATAGACGACTTCTTCGGTGGGCGTTGCCGTGCCGATGCTGATGCCGATAATCATGCCGAGCAGACACACCCCCATGAGCCACGCTGTTAACCGCAAGATGATTTTTGCAAGCATACCAGTAACCTTCGGTTAGTCCGTTTAATCTGCGCTTGTAGGTCGCCATATCGCATAGACGATCTCACGCGGCGGGATCGCACCAACGCTTAATGGGGTAACGTGC
>DAOTTT010000467.1:0-2944 GCA_034437635.1 Anaerolineae bacterium
AGCAAAGAAGAAGATTGCAGCGGCGGTCGAGACAGTGGTTGAAGAACCTGTTGTTGATGAGGGCGAAGCTGAGCGCATCGCTGAGCTTCGTCAAGCGGCTTTGGCGCGGCAACGGGCGTATCTCGAGAAGAAAGCACAAGGATAAGGTAAGGGATTTAACGTATGACAGATCAAGTGCTTCCAGATAAAGTAGAGCAAGACATACAAGAATCGTCGATTGAGTCGGCTGTTGATTATCTTAAAGAAAAATTCCCTGGCGCAGTCCACGATGACACACGCGATGGCTTTGAAGGCGTTATCATTGATCGTGATCGTTTGGTCGATGTGGCGTATGCCATCCGTGATGAATTAGGGTTTGACTATCTTTCCAGCGCGACCGCTGTTGACTATCTGGATCATGCGGAGCCAGATAGTGATATGGAAATGGTCTATCACGCTTACCGCATCAGCGGGGGTGGGGCGCTCAACTTCAAGGCGCAAGTCCCGCGTGATAAGCCCGATCTGCCGTCTTTGATTGACGTTTGGCCGGGGGCGGACTTCCAAGAACGCGAAGCCTTCGACTTGATGGGCATCCGCTTTGCCGGGCACCCGAACCTCAAACGCATTTTGATGTGGGAAGGCTTTTTGGGTCATCCGCTGCGTAAGGACTGGAAAGAAGCGTATTACGAAGAAGATCATAAGCCGTTTAATAGCCGTTGGCCGGGTGGTCATGTGCACCGCTCCGAAGAGAAGAGCGCCTTCGGTAAAAACGTGAAGTATCCAGAAGATTTTGACCTCTCCCGCTTGAACGATACCTCGGAAGAGTCGCTCTATGCCGGGCTTGGCCTGGGCGTTGATGTGCAAGAACTCTCCGGTGATAGTATGCACACGGATCGTTTGGTCGTGAATATGGGTCCGCATCACCCCAGTACACACGGCGTGTTCCGTATGGTGATTACCCTAGATGGCGAGACCATCGAAACACTTGAGCCGGTGATGGGCTATCTTCACCGTAACCATGAAAAGATCGGTGAGCGTAATACTTACCTGCACAACATGCCATTTACTGACCGTTTGGATTACCTGAGCAGTATGGGCAATAACTTGGGTTATGCGCTGGCTGTTGAGCAACTGATGGCTTTAGGCGCACGTTGGAAGCCGCCGACGTATCGCGTCGAAGTAATTCGCGTGTTGATGGTAGAACTAACACGTATCGTCAATCACCTGTGGTCAATCGGCTTCTTGCTCAATGACTTGGGGGCGTTCTTTACGCCGATGTTGTATGCCAACAACGAGCGCGAAAAGATCCTCGATTTCTTTGAGGCGGTCGCTGGGTCGCGTTTGATGTGCAACTACATGCGCTTTGGCGGTGTCTTCCAAGATATTCCTGAGCGTATCCACGCGGTACAGAATTTGGTCAACGACCGGATGCGCGACATTGATACAATGAACTTCATTACGGAAATTATCAACGAGCGTCTGCCGCGCTTCCTCGATGAGTACGAGAATTACTTGAGCGATAACGAAATCATTACGTCCCGTACAACGGGTGTGGGCGTTTTGCCGCCGGAAATGGCGATTGCTTACAGTGCTGCCGGGCCGTTGCTGCGGGGTAGTGGGGTGCCGTATGATGTACGTCGTGCGGATCCATACAGCATCTACCCTGAACTGGACTTTGATATTCCCGTTGGCATTCGAGGCGACATTTACGACCGTTACACGGTACGTATGCAGGAAATGCGGGAGAGCTTGCGTATTCTGCGGCAGTTGCTCCCTCGCTTGGAAGCCACCAAGGGCGAGTCCGTCACGGGTGGTTCTACCTATACGCCGCGTGTGCCGATCGGTGAGTCTTATGGGCGCGTAGAAAACCCGAAGGGCGAACTCGGTTACTATGTCGTATCCGCTGGTGACCCGAAGGGCACCCAGAACCCCTGGCGCTATCACATCCGTGCCCCAAGTTTTATCAACCTGACGGCCTTAGGTGAAATGTGCAAAGGCCATAAGGTCGCGGACGTGGTGACGGTGTTGGGTAGTGTTGACATCGTATTGGGTGAGACAGACCGCTAAATTACGCGAGCCGCGTGTGTGCGCATACGCGGCTTATACACAAGGAGAAATGATGTACGGACGTGGTATTTTGAAAGGGCTAGGCGTAACGCTAAAGCACTTCGTCCGCACGTATGTGGATGATCTGCGTTACGGCTTCCGTAAATTTAGCCAAAACGAAGATAACTTTGAAGCACGCCAGGGGCCAAACGCTCAAGGTGTGTTTACAGTACAGTATCCAGACGAAAAGTTGGCCGTGCCTGAGCGCTTCCGCTTTACGCCGTTCTTGGTGGTCAATGACGAAGATCACGAAGATGCACCGGGTAAAGACTGGTGTACAAGCTGCGGCATCTGTGCGAAGGTGTGCCCGCCGCAATGTATTTGGATTGTCCGTAGCGAAGATCCAAACACGGGGCGGCCTGTGCCTGATCCAGAAGCCTTTTTTATTGACATCGACATCTGCATGAACTGCGGCTATTGTGCGGAGTTCTGCCCGTTTGATGCCATCAAGATGGATCATGATTATGAGATGGCGAGCTATGACCGCACGACCATGCACATTCATGATAAAGACCGTCTTTCCAAACCGACAAGCTACTGGAACCGGATCGCGCCGACCCGCGCCGCCGAAGAAGCTGAAGCACGTGGTGGTTGGGAACACAAGGACGTTATCAAAGCGAAGGCGAAAGCGGCCAAGCGTAAGAAATAAACGTCAAGTCAACAATGCTATGTTTCGCCCATCAGATTCTTATCTGGTGGGTTTTTTTGTTTAATCTGGCGTTGCTAACCTAAGTATACTGTGTTTGTAAGTCAACTACCACCACCAGAGGTGGTGGCTTGCAGCTACAGCATGATGCGCCGCGTTTGGGTCAGGGTCATGGCTCCCTGCCCTAGCCTTTCGCAGGCTGGCTGATTGACC
>DAOTTT010000468.1:0-10304 GCA_034437635.1 Anaerolineae bacterium
ATGGGCGCTTGCCAGCCAGCACGCCAGCCATTATTGGCTAGATGGCGTTGATAAGATCGGCCTCGCTGGTGATCGCATCCCCGACTTTGAAAAGATGGATCGTGTCTTGCAAGATCTTGTTGGGTGGGAGCTTGTCAGCACGGATGTACAGTTCTCCGATGGGCAAGAGTGGTTCGAGCATCTGGCGGATCGCAAATTTTTGATTACCGAATATATCCGTGATCAAGACGATTTAGATTACACACCGCTGCCGGATATTTGGCATGATGCGTTCGGGCATTTGCCGTTTTTAGCGACACAACGTTATGCCGATTATCTCGAACAGTTCGGTAAATATGCGCTGCAATTTTCCAAAGAGGATCGTAAATCCTTGGGGAGCATGTGGTGGTATACCATCGAATTTGGCTTCATGATGGAAGGTGACACGATGAAAGCCTTTGGCACGGGCTTATTGTCGTCGTATGGTGAGTTAAAGCAGGCGCTTTTCGACAAAGTAGAAAAAGTGCCGTATTCGCTGGAAGAATTCGAGAAGATTAACCCCAGTCCACACGTCATGCACGACAAATTATTCATCCTGCAAAATCTTGAGCAGGTCGAACGCTCTGTTGTGGATTGGGTAGAAAAGCACCACAGCCTCAAGCTAGCCTAAGCATGTTGCTGGATCTCGTCGTCGTCCATTTTATCCGCAAATGGGGCTTCGACGAGTTCGCCGTCATCGCTCAGGCGCATGGTCACATCATCGCGCTTGGGCTTCTCTTCTTCAGTGTTATAAATCCCCATGCGCATCATCTCGCGGTCAATAGCAACTTCGGTGCGCTCCTCAAAATAGGCAATCACCGCATGGACAACAATGCCGATTGTCCATGCGGCTGTGAGTAGGTTAATGCCATCCCAGATGCCTGTCTGTGGGCCGAATACGATATAGGTCATCACCAAAAAGATGAGGTATGCGGCCAAATGTGAGAAAAATTCTTTGCGCATATCGTAGCGTTGCTTGACGCGCTTCTTGATGTCCTTGTAAATTTTATAATAGTCGCTGTTGTCAGCCATAAAATTACCCTTAAAACCGGAAATTGGGCTATAAGTTGATACGCATCAACGCGGTATGATGTTGCAAAAAGAGCGCACCGATTGATGCGCTCTTGTGTTTTGCTTAACCCAATGGATCAATCGTCGGCGTTGGGCCACCCGGTGATGGCGTTGGCGTTAGCGCATCGAAGGGGAGCGGCTGCGTCGGGATTGAAGGTGCTGTCGGTTGTGCCGTTGGTGGCGGTGGTTGTGTCGGTTGTGGTGTCGCCGTCGGCAATGGGTTGTTGACGTTGACGCTCACCGTGCGATAAACAAAGCCGTTGTTAGCGTTATTAGCGAAGACCGCCAGGCGAATGGTGTATTGGCCGTTGGGCACGCTGGTGGTATCCCATGTCGCCAGTGTAGCGCCAGCGTTGGGTTGGGGCTGTGTGGCCGTTGTAATCGTCTGGAAGCTCTCCGTGTTTGCCGGGGCGAACTGGATTTCGTAGCGGCCAAACTCGTTCGCGCCGACCTGCCCAACGATGGGGAGGGTGCCTTGTACGGTCTGCCCACCTTGCGGCTGTATAATCGCGGCTGATGGAATGACCGTGCCCACATCGCACGCTTGCGTTGGTGGCGCTTCTGCTGGCAGCGGGATGCCGACGCGCTGCGCGTACTGGTTGCCCGCTCGATTGTTGTTGATCCACTCAATCGCGGTGATGTCGTCGATATTGGTAAACACCCGTGTAATTTGGTTATCCGGGCAGAAGTTATTGGCGATCAAACCCGACCACGAGTCGATCTGCGCTTGGACCGTCAGCGTTTGATCGGTCGGTGGGCGGCGACTGCTGATAAAGAACTCGTTGATGACGTTGCTACACGCTGTCGGGTTACCGGCCTCGTAGGCCGCGCCTGTATCCGCGCAGACCTGTGCATTGAGTACGTTCGGCGTTGGTTGGAACGTGCTGGCGACTTCGGTTCCGGCGGTCGCTGCGCGGATGACTTCGTTCCATACCGGGGCAGCGACGGTGAAGCCCGTCAAGTTATTGAGAATGCGATCATCATTAAAGCTACCGAACCACACCCCGACAACACGGTTATTGGTAAAGCCCATTGTCCACAGGTCGCCCGTGTTGCGGCTCGTCCCGGTGATGGCACCGCTGGCCGCTGTCGGTAAGTTCAGCGGGCCGTTAGCGGCAAATGTCGGTTGGCGGGCGCTGTCATCGCCTAAGATGTTCTTGAGCAGATATGCGACATCCTGCTGGATGGCCTGTACTGGCTCAGAGATGAGCGCAGGCGGCAGCGGGATGTCGTTGTTGGCGCTGTCTTGGATTGATGTGATGGTATGCACGCGCACGAACTCGCCGTTTGTGGCGATTGTGCCATAGGTTTCTACCATGTCAATCAAGCGGATGCGGGTCTGTTGCCCAGTGGCCGTCACTTGGGTAAACTCGTCTTGTGAGTCGAAGACGATGCCCATACGCTCTGCTTGCTCGCGGTAACGGTCTGCGCCGCCATACTCGACGTAAGTCTTCACGGCGGGGATGTTCAGCGCGTTACCCAGGGCTTGCCGCATCCGCACAGGGCCGTAAATGGCATTACCATCGTTTTGAATGGGCTGGCCGTTAGAGTAGGCGGTTGGCACATCCCATAGGATGCTAGCGGGTGTGATGTATTCGCCGGGTTCTAGGCCGTTGCCGTTGCTATCGAAGCCATCAAGCGCCATCGCGTAAACAATCGGCTTGATGATGTCGCCCGGCATTTCGTACAGATAGGCTTGGTTGTCGTTACCGTTGATTTCGGCGTTGTTGTAATCGGCACTGCCGACCATCGCCAAAATCGCGCCGGTGCGTGGGTCGGTCACGACGATAGACCCGGTGTTTACACCGCTGGTGCGATAACGTCGGACGGTTTCGTTTATCTGTGCTTGGACATTATTTTGCAAAGTGAGGTCGAGCGTTGTCGTCACGACATAGCCGCTGCGATAGATTTCGTTGCCGAAGCTGGCTTCAAGCTGATTGCGGACGAGATCGACAAAGTGCGGTGCGTTGGATGTGTTCTCGCGAGTTTCTGTCCGCAGGAAGCGGAACACACGCGCTTTCGCGTTGGCTGTCTCTGGGGAGCTAAGGTCTTCTGGCGTTAAGCAAAGCTCACTTTGCCCGCCCGCAGGGAGTGTGTCCTCAAAAGTGATACACCCGGTGTCGGCCATCAGCGCCATGACTTCATTCATCCGGTCTTCTGCCTGCTGGCGGTTACGGATGGGGTCATAGATGGTAGGGTCTTCCGCAATCCCGGCGAGCATAGCGGCTTCTGGGAAGGTGAGTTCTACGGCGGCTTTGTTGAAATAGAACTGGGCGGCGGCTTCTACACCAAATGTCTGATTGCCGAATGCCTGTAGATCGTTATAGAAGTATTCTAAAATCTCTGCGTCGCCAAGTTGAATAATCATCTCGTTGACGACAATAGCCTCTGCGGTCTGACGCTCAGCTTCTGTCGGGAAGTTTGTGCCGGAAAGCAAGAGGCGGTCGGCCACGCTGAACGTGATCGGGCTGGCCTCAATGCTGACTTCACCGACCAAGCTATTGACGAATTGGCTAAAGTTATCCGTAAAGCCCCATTCCGTCTGTGCATAATAATTCGGATCGTTGAGCGTCAGCATGGCATGGATGAAAAAAGGCGAAACTTCGGTAATGGGCACTGGGCGGCTGATGCGCTCGTCGGGTGGGGCGATCTCCGCAATCTCATTACCGTTAATATCCACCAAGGTAACGGGTTGTAATGAGGCGGTATCAATGGTGGTGCTCAACCCGGCGATGCGTTCTTGCCATTCTTCCGCTTCGCCATCATACCAGAAGGTTGCCAGGGCGATAAACCCGCCCACGCTGACGAACAGCAACACCAACACGATGGCGACAATAAGGCTCGCTAAGCGGGTAGTGCTACGCCGTTGACGGGCGGCGGCTTCCGCGTAGATCTCGCCTTCGTCTTCTGTCTCGTCAATGTCGTATGCGGGCGGCTCTGACGATGAATAAGGTGATTCAATAGTGCCGTAGCCGACGGGTTGGGCTGCGCCCATCTGGACGGTTGGCCCGAAATCGTCCTGCTGCTGCGATTCTACGCCGCTAGGGATCGTCTCTTGGCTATAGCTGCTGCTGGGTACTGTCGCTTGATTGTTGTAAGCCGGGCTTGGCACAGTGGCGTTAGGGTCTACGAGGGGCGCGGTTTGCGGCAGGGGCATATTGTCGTAGGTGTTTTGTACCTGCTGGCCGGAATACTCGCCATAACTTGGCTGGGTGCCGGGGTTTTGTTGTGCGTCTGTTTGTAAGTAAGGCAATGAGCCAAAATCGCTAGAGTCTTGCTGTTGGGCGTTCACCCGTTGCTCTTTGGCGAATACATCAGGCGTATCTTCGACCCATTGGCCGTTTTCCGCACGATACCATGTATCCGTCTCGACTCCCATCATCCACCAGACCTGGTCGTCATCAAGCACCATGTTCTCGCGGAGTTGCTCTAAAAATTGGTCTTGGGTAATCTGCTCGTTTTGGCGTTGCTGGCGCAGCATCCGCACTTGGTCTTCAGTATTGCGGTACTTTTCCAGCAGAGCGATGTCACGCGGGCTGAGTTCTTCCACCGGGGCGGCACTAGGTTGTGCCCCGCTCCCTTGCAAGGCTTCAAATTGTTGCCGGGCATAATCTGCCGCGTCGTTGGGCGCAGTGGCAGAGCCAACGCCGGTATCCTCAGAGGTGGAGTCGCTGCTGCTGCCACCATCTCCTTGGAGCGCGGCGAGTTGTTGCCGCGCATAGGCTGCCGGGTCGCTGTTGGGGTCGGCTGGCGCATCGTCGCCGTCCTCTGCAACATCGGCTTGGAAGTCCGTCTCGCGGTCAGCTTTTGATGCATCCGCCATGAGGGCTTGCATTTGCTGGCGGGCATAGGCTCCGGGGTCATCCTCATCGACGACTTCGCCTTGGATGGTCTCCGTGTCGCCTGTCGACTGTTGACCGAGTGCCATGCGTTCCGCTGGGGAGAGCAGTTCAATATCGACATCGCCGCTGTCTTCGTCATCTGACGTAAGGGCTAAATCCGCAGAGATGAGCGAGTCCGAGCCTTTTTCTACGCCGGGTTGCGCTTCGGATTCCGCGAGAGAGGCCAACGCGACCAGCTCCGACCACCCGACGTTATCGAAGTCTCCATCTTCCTCTTCGTCGCTATGCTCAATCATGTAGATTAAGTCTTCCGGCGCGACGGGTTCTTCTTCGACGGTTGGAGCATCTTCTGGCGCGGACGCTTCCGCACTAAAGATCATATCTTCCGGCGGGAGAATGTCCTCCGGGGCGGCGGCTTTCGCCTCTTGGATCTGTTCAGCTTCTTCTGGTGGTAGCGCTTCCGCATCTTCCGGAATGGGAACGGTTGGCTCATCCTCCGGCTTTAAAGCGATCTCAATTTTTTGATCGTCTTTAAAGGGAGTGTCGTCATTGTTGGGGCGATGCCATGCGCCCTCTTGTTGGGGGGTATCCTCAAGATCGGCGGGGATCGCTAAAACGCGCCAACCACTTGGCTTTTTGATCTCGTCTGATTCACGCCAAGCGCCTGGCGTATCTGGTTTCTTCCACAAGTTGGTGGCATCGTTGGGATTATCCGACATGAAGGCTACCCTTTATAGTTGACATTCCGTTGTGCTTTCGTCTGCGAAATATTATAGCATGAAGTCGAGCGTAGGTGCTAACGCTCCGGTGTAAAGTTATCACGGCCTTCACCAGGGCTATAAGGTGGGCTGCTATCGCCATCAAGTTCCGTGTCGTATTCGTCGGTATCGCTTGACACTTGTGGTGTTTCTTGTGTTTCGCGGTGTTGTATGGCGGGTACTTCCGTCGCGCCGAGATTGCTGCTTTCTCTTGGTACGGGGTACTGTGCGCTGTCTTCGTCGCCGTGTAGCGCGTTGACTTGGCTATCTTCAGTCAAGATGTGGCTGCGCTCCGCTTTGATAACAACAACGCTGATATTATCGCGTCCGCCGCGTTCGTTGGCTCTGGCGACGAGGGCTTCGCAGGCATCATCCGGGTCTTCGTAACCTAAGATGATCTCGGCAATTTCCGGCGCACGGAGGTGCAGTGTCAGCCCGTCGGAACATAAGACGATGCGATCGTTAACGCTCAATTGCTCGAAGTAGACATCAACTTCAACTTCGCGGGTTTGCCCCAGGGCGCGGTATAACACGTTACCCATAGGGTGATCTTCCGCTTCTTCCTTGGTGATGTGCCCGGCATCGACCAGGGCTTGCACGAAGCTATGGTCGATGGTGACTTGTTCTATGCTGTTGTTGGCGCTGCGGATGATGTAGGCGCGGCTATCGCCAACATGACCGATAACGATGTAAGTGTTGCGCACCATCGCAATTGTGACGGTTGTCCCCATCCCTTTGAGTTCGGGGTTGGTGACCGACGCCTCAATAATGTTGATGTTGGCATCGCGGATGGTCTCTTTAAAATGGTTGGCTAGCTCTGGCTCGGTGATTTTATTATAAGAATAAGGGGGGACAGCCTCCGCATTAAGCAAGGTATCTAAAATCGTCTCGATGACGATGCGGCTGGCTTCTTCCCCGGCGACTGCGCCGCCCATACCATCAGCGACAATCCCTAGAGCGATGTGTTCATCATGATTCCAGAGATGGATATTGTCTTCGTTATTGTTGCGGACTTGGCCTGTGTCGCTGCGCCCGCTGATGCGCAAACGTATACCACGCTCCGGTGTGAACATCCCCGGCTCCTCAGAAAATTGATGTTATCTCGATTATTGGCATATTGACTGTAATATGCCTTTGGTAGTTAACCACATCCTCATTATAGTCACCTATCTGAATACGGCCAACTGTCCCCCTGTGATTCAAACCGAAATAATGGTACATTCGCCTGCAAATGTGAGTAAATTAGGTAGCCATGACCGATTTAGCTGATCTATATACGCTGGAAAACTACATCGACACGTTCGCCCTGGGCCATTATGCACGGGTTTTTGAGGCACGCGATCATCGTAATAATCAGCAAGTGGCGTTTAAGGTGTTGCGCACAGAGCATCTTTCTGCTGATGGTGATATTCGCTGGGAGTTTCGTGCTTTTCCACATGAGGCGGTGTTGTTGGTCAAGCTGGCCTCTAGCCCGCATGTGCTCAACCTGATTGATTGCGGGTATGTGGCCTCTTATAGCGATGTGCCGACCGATGGCCAAATCATCTCATTCCAGCGTGATGTAGCGGCTTTTGCTAAAGCTATGCCGGATTATGCCGAACGTAATTGGCGGCCTTATCTAGCGTTGACCCTGCTCCCGCGTACCAATAACTTATTCTACTTGATGAAGCCGACCCAACAAGTGACCCGGTGGCGTTTGCCGACCGAAGAGGGGGTAGCGTTGGCGTTGCAATTTACCCAGGTGTTGCAATTGGCACATCAGCAGAGCATCGTCTATATGGATCACAAACTGGAGCATGTGTATTGGGATGGCAGCAACCTTCAGGTGATTGACCTGAATTCGTCGCGCCAGTTAGATAGCTTCTCCGATGATACGGCGCAAGCCTTCCGCCAGGATATTCATAATTTATGCGTTGGCATTTTGTATCCGATCTTTACGGGGCTTTCGCCTGTGAGCGCCACGTTGCGCCCGCAACCGGGGAACTTGGCGCAGATCGAAGCGCGGTATCGCAACGTGACGACGCTCGACTTTGGCGCGGAGCCGTCCCTTAGCCCGGCGATACAAGATCTCTTACAGCAGGGCGCGTCGATGCAAATCGAGACAGTTGCCGCCTTTAGCGATGCCTTGCAAGGGATTGCAGCGGCTCATGGTTGGGATTTCCCGGAGCAACACACTACCCCTGCGAGCCGTGCCGCTCGTGACGCGCTGCGCAAAGGCTTGCACAATCTCCGCGAAGGGCAAGCCAAGATCCGCGAAGCGCGAGACTTCTTCCGCGATGCGGCGATTATTGATGATTTGCCTGAAGATATTGAGGCCGAACTACGCCGTTTGGTTAAAGCGGCGAATGCGATGCTCAATGAGCGAGTCATCCCGTAAAAATTTAGAAAAAATTCGTATGCAAAACGCAATAATCAAATATAATGTAAGACAATGTCAAATAGATGCATGGAGATTATGATGGATTACAACACACTGCTCATTGAAGACGATCCCGGTTTAGCGAGTTTGGCGAAAATTCGTCTGGAAAAGCAAAAAATTCATAACGTCTTCCATGCGGCTGATGGTGTAACAGCAATAGAATACTTGGAAGAAAATCAGCCGGATCTCATTTTACTAGACATCAACATTCCGATGTTCGACGGTTGGGATGTGCTGGAATTTGCACGTAACAAATACGGGCGCGAGAGCTTTAAGGTGATCGTCACGACGGCGCGTAAAGATCTGCTCAGCCGTACTAAAGGCGACATCGAAGAAGTGGATGCTTACCTTATCAAACCCTTCAGCAGCGATGAATTGTTCGCCGCTATTGAGAACGTTATGCCCAAGGTTACAGACTCCGAATAACCCCCACAGCATTTGGATAAACAGCCTAAAGCATCTTCGTCAAAGATGCTTATTTGCATTCCTTAAATTCGGTGTATAATCTGCATAAATTTAACTGTGCAAGGTGAACGAATATTTTAGGGATGAGGTTGAAAAATGCTGCATACCAAGATGACAACACAAGATTACATCGCCCTGGAAGATCGCTACAATGCCCGCAATTATAAACCGTTGAATGTTGTTCTTGAACGAGGCGAAGGCATCTGGGTGTGGGATGTGGAAGGCAACCGCTACCTGGACTTCCTCAGTGCATACTCGGCGGTCAATCAGGGACATGCCCATCCACGTTTGCTTAAAGCGTTAACAGAACAAGCCGCCCGCCTTCCGTTGACATCGCGTGCGTTCCGTAACGATCAATTACCGCTCTTGGCGCGTGACCTGTGCGAACTGCTTGGTTACGACAAGATGTTACCCATGAACAGCGGTGCGGAAGCCGTCGAAACGGCGATTAAGATGGTGCGCAAGTGGGGGTATAAGGTCAAAGGTGTGCCCCAAGGCCAAGCGGAAATTATTGTGTGTACGGGCAACTTCTCTGGCCGGACGACGACCATCATTGGCTTTAGCGATGAAGAACAATATCGGGATGGCTTCGGCCCCTTCACGCCGGGCTTTAAGATGGTCACTTATGGCGACTTTGACGACCTAGAAAAAGCGTTTGCCGAAAATACGGTTGCTTTCATCATGGAACCCATCCAAGGGGAGGGGGGCGTGGTTGTGCCGCCGGATGGCTATTTGAAACATGCGCGGCAACTCTGCGATCAACACAATGCGCTGCTTGTCGCGGACGAAGTGCAGACTGGACTAGGTCGCACGGGTAAATTGTTGGCGACGATGTGGGAAGATGTCCGGGCGGATGTGGTGACGCTGGGTAAGGCGATCTCCGGGGGCTTCTATCCGGTTTCCGCAGTGGTGGCAGATGAAGAAGTGATGGGCGTGTTTAACCCTGGTGATCACGGTTCGACCTTCGGCGGTAATCCCTTAGGGAGTGCTGTCGCCCGCGAAGCCATTAACGTCTTGGTGGATGAAGGTATGATTGATAACGCGCAGGCACAGGGCGAATATCTGATGGATAAACTCCGCAGCGTGGATAGCCCGCACATTAAAGAAGTGCGTGGGCGTGGGTTGCTCATCGGGGTGGAACTGCACGATAGTGCCGGGGGCGCACGGCGCTTCTGCGAGGCGCTCAAGGAGCAGGGCTTGCTGTGTAAGGAAACACACGAGACGGTGATCCGCTTTGCGCCGCCGCTGACAATCTCCCGCGAAGATATTGATTGGGCGTTTGAGCGCATCGAAAACGTCCTTAAGATGGATTAAAAACTTAAGAGGATGCACTATAGAGGGCATCCCCTTTACTGATTTTAGCCGTTAACGATAGTTTCTAATGCGGCGCAGCCTTGCTCTAGCACATCAATTTCAAACATCTGGAAAGAAAAAGACTGCATCCATTCCATGAATGTCATAAACGGAATGTCCTCATAGAACACAGTAAGGACGATTGGCTCGGCATCGACACGATCCGCATAATAAGCTGATGTGAGGATGCCTGCTAGAGAACCGCCTTTCGTGCCGACAGCATCATAATCTGCCCAAAAAACTGGGGGTAGACCAAAATATAATTATTAGAGTGAATCGGAAATAAATTTTCGGCTATTTCGAGCCACAGCAGAAAAATGGTCTAAAATCAACATCAAAGAACTGTAAACAGCCTCTTCGATTGTTGTGGTTCATTTT
>DAOTTT010000469.1:0-3171 GCA_034437635.1 Anaerolineae bacterium
CTTCAGGTCGATGATTCATGTATGCGATTATCTGCGGCAGGGCATCGTCGATGATCTCTGTATCCGGGTTGAGCAGCAGCAGGTAACGCCCGCTGGCCGCTTTTAGACCGATGTTGTTGCCCCGTGTAAAGCCGACATTCTCAGTTTGGGCAAATAGCTTGACCTGTGGGAACTGCTCGCGGATTAAGGCGACGGTATCATCTTGGCTGGCAGAGTCAACAACGATGATTTCGTTGGTGTATATATCTGTGTCAATGCTGTTAAGGCACGCGGCCAACAGGTCGCGTACGTTCCAACTGACGATGATGATAGACAGATCAACCATAGTCCCCCCATGTTATCAAACTGAAATCTGATTTTACCAGCAGTTTACCCATCACAAGAGGTTTGGTTACAAATATCGTAAAGACATCAAACTGACGAACAGCCACATCTATTATGCCAGCGCAAACAGGCGCTCGGCATTTTGTGTTGTGATGACGGCCATTTCTTCGGTTGTTATCCCGCGTAACGCTGCTAAACGATCCGCTACATGGACGACATAGGCGGGTTCGTTGCGTTTGCCCCGGTAAGGCTCCGGCGTGAGGAACGGCGCATCAGTTTCGATCAACAGGCGATCTAACGGTACCTCACGGGCGATGCTGCGCAGATCATCCGCTTTTTTAAACGTCAATGGCCCAGTAAAGCCCATGTAAAACCCGGCATCTATGGCGCGTTTGGCAATGCTGGCCGGGGCGCTAAACGAGTGCATCACGCCGGGGCGGTCTTTTAAATGCGCCGGCAAATCCTGCACGTAGTCTTCCAGGATGTCGAGCACGTCTTCGCTGGCTTCTCGGTTATGGATGATGACCGGGAGTTCCAGCTTTTTAGCGAGTGCCAACTGTGCCTTAAACGCACGTTTTTGTGTCTCCGGTGGGGATTTGTCCCAGTGGTAGTCCAGGCCGATTTCCCCGATGGCAATGATCTTGGGCGCTTGGATCAAGGCTTCTAGCTGCGGGAGATATGCGTCGTTAAAGTCGGCGGTGCTGTTGGGATGCACACCGACAGCGGCATACACACCCTCAAACATCGCGGTGAGATCAACGCATTCTTGCGCTGTTTTTAAATCAACCGCTGGAACGATAATTCGGCTGACCCCGGCTGCCGTCGCACGGTGGACGACGGCGGCGCGGTCTTCGTCGTAGCGGTCAAAGTTGATGTGGCTATGTGTGTCTATCAACTGCATGATGTAACGTCATAGGCTGAACCTATGACGTTAAGCTCCCTTCTATATGGCGAAAGTTGGATCTTTTTTGAGTGCGGCAATGTCGGATTCGACCATCATTTGGATGAGTTCCTCAAAGCTTACTTGTGGCTCCCATTGAAGATGGGTTTGTGCTTTGGAGGGATCGCCAATGAGCAGGTCAACTTCCGCCGGGCGCATAAATTTAGGGTCTTGTACGGCGTAATCTCGCCAGTTGAGGTCCGCAGTCTCGAAGGCGACCTCAAGTAAGCGTTGTACGGTGTGCGTTTTGCCAGTGGCGATGACGTAGTCGTCCGGTTGATCTTGTTGCAACATCAACCACATGGCCTCGACATAGTCGCCAGCGAAACCCCAATCGCGTTGTGCGTCCAGGTTGCCGATGCGCAATTCGTTCGCCATGCCGAGCTTGATCTTGGCGACGGTGTAAGTGACCTTGCGCGTGACGAATTCCAGGCCGCGCCGGGGGCTTTCGTGGTTGAACAAGATGCCGCTCACGCAGTACATATCATAGCTTTCGCGGTAGTTGATGGTGATCCAATGGCCGTAAACCTTCGCCACACCGTAAGGGCTGCGCGGGTAGAAGGGCGTGGTTTCCTTCTGCGGTACTTCCTGCACTTTGCCGAACATCTCGCTGCTGGACGCTTGATAAAAGCGCGTATCCGGCTTGACAGTGTGGATGGCCTCTAGCATCCGGGTGACACCGAGTGCGGTGACATCCCCGGTAAAGGCTGGTTGGTTCCAGCTTGTGGGGACAAAGCTCTGTGCGCCCAAGTTATAAATTTCGTCGGGCTGCACATCCATGATCGCCCGGTTAAGGCTGGTTTGATCGCTCAAATCACCTTGAATCAGTTGCAGATCATCTTGAATGTGCCGGATGCGCTCGTAGCGCACGGTACTTGTGCGGCGTACCATACCATAGACATCATAGCCTTTGCTCAACAGTAATTCGGCGAGATATGAGCCATCTTGCCCGGTAATGCCGGTGATGAGTGCTTTTTTTGTCATAGTGCTTTATGCTCCTTTTACCCGCTGGCGACAGTCATCAAGCACGTCGGCCAGGGTTTGTTCAAAAGTAAATTGCGGTTGCCACCCGGTGACGGTGTGCAGATGCTTACACGCCCCTTGTAAAACGGGGATTGTCGCCGGGCGTAAACGTTCGGGGTCTGTCTCTACGCGGATTTCCACAGTAGACAGGTGTAAAAGATGATCCAGAAGCGCCTGAATGCTGTGTGCTTTGCCGGAGGCGACGTTGTACACATCGCCGGGGATGCCATGTTCGCCGATCATCTGATAAGCGCGGACGATGTCGCGGACATCGGTGAAATCGCGCTTGGCGGAAAGATCACCCACTTTGAGCACAGCGTCCTGTTGGCCTGCTTCGATGCGGGCGACTTGGATAGCAAAGGCGGGCGCGACGAAGTTCTCGTTTTGCCCTGGCCCAATGTGATTAAAAGGCCGTGCCCGCATAATCGGCAGGTGATGGCTGTTGTAATATTGCAAAGCCAGCATATCCTGTGTGATTTTACTCACGCTGTAGGGGCTGGTGGGGCGCATTTCAGCGGCTTCTGTCAGCGGGAGTTCGTGCGGTTGGACGGGGCCATAAATCTCTGCGGAGCTGACGATCAAAATGCGCGGTGTGATGTCCGCTTGCAAGCATCCTGTGATGATGTTTAGCTGTGATTGGATATTATTTTGCAGCGTTTCCCAGGGATCTTCAAACGAGCGCGGGACGAATGCCTGTGCCGCGAGATGGTAGATTGCCGTCGGTTGGATCGTTTTAATCAGCGTATGTACGGCCTTTTCATCGGTCAAGTTGACCTGATGAAAGGTAATGGCGGTCTCTGTACGTGGTACTTTACCGGGGAGTTCTGTCCCGTGTATGTCCACATCTGGATATGTAAGCTGTAAGTGCGTAATCAGATGGCCGC
>DAOTTT010000470.1:0-4590 GCA_034437635.1 Anaerolineae bacterium
GAGCGTCACACGTACACCGCGTCCAACGCGCACGCCACGCCCAACGCGCACACCGGAGCCGACCGCGACGTCTACGCCAACGGATATGCCGAGTGCGACACGTACACCACGCCCGACACGCACACCGGAGCCGACCGCGACGACTACGCCAACGGATACACCGACCACAACAAGCACGTCTACGCCGACATTCGATATTTCTTTGCTTGACCTTGGCATTGTGCCGACGGACACACCGACGATAACGCCTTCTCCTGAGCCGTGTATGCCGCCGGAGGATTGGGTAACTTATGAGGTGCCGCCAGGGACGACGTTGTTTAGAATCGGCTTGAGTGTCGATGCGACTGTGGCAGAATTGCAGGATGCGAATTGCTTTGAAGACATCAATCGTATTACGTCAGGTGATGTGATCTATGTGCCGCGCTTGCCTACAGAGGACACGCTGCAATATGTCAGCCAAGTTGAAGGTTGTGATAGTCCGGCGTATCAACTGACAAGCCCAACACCGGGGCAAAGCCTTAACATGCCGTTTACCGTGTTTGGGACGGCATCCGCTGACGATTTCTGGTATTATAAACTCGAAATTCGCCCGGATGATGACCCTAATTATCGCTTCTTGCTGCAATCTGAAGCGCGTGTCTTCGATGGCCCTTTAGGGCAGGTTACGCCAAGCGCTTTCGCACCAGGGGTCTATTGGTTACGGTTGGTCGTTGTGGATCAGTCCGGGAATGTGCCGCAAGATGCAACCTGCGCTATCCCTATTATCTTTGAATAGGGCATATTCAACTTGAATCAAATGCGTTAAACTATCCCCCCATAACGACAAGCAATTCAGGTGGGATAGTTTATGGTTGGGTTTATTTTTCGCATGATAGGGCGTATGGTGCGTTTCATCGCGCTGCGGGTAGTGCCGCTAATTTTGATTGGCGTTATCGTATGGTCTGGTTATCAAGTTGCTCAGGCTGTCGTGCGTCAAGCTGATGAACGCTCAGATTATGAGTTGCGGCGGCGTGCGTTCCCCGGTACAGCAACGGCTATCGCGCTGTTTGTGCCGAGCGAAACGGCAGAGCCGACCGCGACGGATAAGCCGACAGCTACGCTGGAACCGACTGCGACATTGACACCAGAACCGACGGCGACCAATGCGCCGACTGCGACATTGACACCAGAACCGACAGCGACAGATGAACCCACAGCGACAGACGAACCCATAGTTACGTCTGTACCGCCAACGGCGACTAATACGCCGACGGCCACAGCAGAACCGACAGCCACGCTAGAACCAACATCGACATCTGCCCCGCCGACGGCGACCAGTACCAGCACTGAGGCACCGCTATCGGCTGCTAATCAGGTCGTCTTTGCGACGAATACACCGCGTCCGGTGATCTTTGCGACGAATACGCCTGAAGATAACCCTATTGCTATGCCCACTGAAACGGCTACAGAGACACCGACACAGACGTTAACACCGACAATACCGCCTACATCGACAGTACCACCAACGCCAGTGTCAACCTCAACGCTAGCACCAACAGAAACCCCACCGGCGGAGCTAGGTCCATTACCTACGCCCTTGTTCCCGCGTGCGGCTCAACCGGGAACAGTCATCAATGGGGTGGAAGTGCCGCAGCCTGTTGATCTTGTCCCGCGTGAATATTCGCTAGTTAATATTATCTTGCTTGGCGGTGATGATGATCTCGTCGATGATAACACTGTGCGCACGGACACTATGATTATTGTGTCCATTAACCGTGATACAGGTACGGTCAATATGTTGAGTTTGCCGCGTGATTTGCTCGTCTACATCCCGACCACAAACGGCATGATGGAACGCTTAAATGTGACGTATGGTGTCGGTGAGGCGATTGGCTGGACAGGCGGCGGATTTGGCCTGTTGCGGCAGACTATTTTCTATAACTTTGGTATCAACGTGCACTATTTCGCCAAGGTCAACTTTGGTGGATTTAGAGACATTGTGGATACGCTCGGCGGGGTCAATATAGCGGTTGACTGCGCTTATGAAGATTATCCGCTTATTGATTCTGAACTGCCTGATGGCGCTGTGCAGGTTAATGAAGATGGGTTGCGCGTTGTCGATGTCGGTTACTATGAGATGACCGGCGCACAGGCGTTGTGGTATGCACGCACCCGCCGCAATAGTTCTGACTTTGACCGAGGGCGGCGACAACAGCAGTTATTGCGTGCGATCTGGCGGGAAGCGAGAAATTCCGTGAGTATTAATAATGTCGCTGATTTGTGGAACCAAGGTCTTGAAGTTTTAGAGACAGACATGCAGCTAAACGATATTATTGGTCTGCTGCCGCTCATGCTATCGCTTGATGTGGATCGTATCGAGAGCTTTACGATGATCCCTACATATCATACGCAATCTTTAACGGTAGGTAGTGCGAACGTCCAACAACCTGTAGTGGAGCCGATGCGTCAATTGATGGAAGATTTCTATCGTCCGCCGTCAGAAAGTCAATTACTGCAACAAGATGCAACCATCGCCGTTTATAATGCGTCTTCGCAGACCAATTGGGATCGTGTCGCAGCGGAGCGCCTGCAATGGGAGGGCTTCTTAGCTTATTCGGCTGGTTCACACTCGGAGACGGGTTCAACGGAAACGATTTTAATTGACTACACGGGTCAACAAAAGGGTAGTAGCTTAAATGAGATTGCAAATCTGCTCAATGTGAGCCAAGAGAATATCCGCATAGAACCTGATCCCAACCGTGAAGCTGATTTTGTCGTCTTGTTGGGCGATGATTACAACTCTTGTGCGGTTGATGGTGTGCTGCCCGTCGGCCAGTAGGGGCACACTGTGCGCCCCTTAATTAATGAGCCGTAAAAAGCGCGGGGTAGGGCTGGTGCCATCTTCCACAATGCCCATAACGCGCAATACGGTGATCGTCCGCTTTGCCTCTTCGGATGACATCCCTAAGACATCTTGTAAGGGTCCTATGCCGATCCACCCAAGATAAGCCGCGAGTGCCTGTGCTTGTTGTAAGGACACCTGCGGCGGACTGTTCGTTTGGTCTGTGAACTGGTTAAGTTGTTCGGGGTCTTCCGATGCTTGCTGCTTCTTACGTCTGACGTATTCCTCAACGACACTAGGATCAAGGGCTTGTGTAACACCTGTTTTGCCACTCACACGCTGCTGATTTTCTTCTTTATCGCGTTTGGCGGCGGCTTGCTGCCAATACGTGACCACTTCATTAATCTCATCATCAGCAACGGTGGCAATTTCTACGGGCTGCGTTGTATTAGTGCGTGTATCATGCCAGAAGCCGTCGATAAAACGTAATTGCGACCCATGAAAGTTTTCGGTTTTGTCGGTTATTTCATCAGCTGATGTTGATAGGATGAATTTAAGCGGCGTATATTTATCAATCACCTTAGCGACATGCGTTTCTGTGTTTTCATTGGCTGTAAGGATGAGGTGAACGCCTACCTTGTTGCCATAGCGTAGCAACTGCTCAACGATAGGTAACCAACTCATTTGGTTTTGCATCATCACGCCATCTGAAAGTGAATCAACGATAATCATAATGCGTGGAATGGGCGATTGACCGCTCTGGATAAGCGTTGCGTTGTAGGCTTCCATGTCGCTCATCCCTTGGTTGGACAACAACTCGCGGCGGCGGTTCATCTCTTCAAATAATCCGTTGAGCAAGCGGCTAATCGTATTGAAGTCGGTTAAATTGCGGCCTAAGATATGGGGAATGCTGGCAAATTGCTTCAGGTCTTCCGTGCTGGTGCCGGCAAGAGCGATGCGCAGTTCTCCGGGTGTATTGAGCATGACAAGTGTCATCAAAGTGCTGCGTAAAAAGTGTTTTTTAGCGCCGCTATCCCCTACGATAAGAATATGCCCGATGTCTGCCATATCCGCAAGCACAAGTTGTTGCTCCAGGGTGTTGCCAATGGCAAGCGCCATTAAGGAGCGATGATCGCGGAAACTACTACGCACGAGCATCCGCCGTAAATTAAGTGGTTTGTGTGCGCTGGTGCGTAGCATAATGCCGACAGCATCGGCAACTTCTGGCAATTGGGGCACAAACCCTAACCGCCATTCGCGCTTTTCTTCTGCGATTTGCCCAAGGCTTTTCTTGATCTCTGTAGTGGTAATATTGCGCCGATTGCCGAGCCTCCCGACGCTCTCCGGCCTGACCATGAACAGGATATAACTTGGTGTGGGGCGTACATTGATGACTTTGACCGGAGTTTCAAGGTCATCAAAACGCTTTTGGAGTTCAAGCATTTGATCGCGTATGGAGCCATCACCCCCTGGCGGTGGCGCACCTTGGTCGAGAATATCGGCAATGGCGGGAGTTAACCAATTCATATTGTCGGTTCGGCTGAACAACTGCGGCATTAGATTATCCTTGTGTACGGATTGTCATTCATAATTCTATCTTGAATTCTGAATGCTACAAATCGTGTTATGCTGTTGCTGTGGAAAGGTGGGATAATATGACGCGCAAACTAATTTTCACATTGACTTTTATGGCGGTTGTGTTGATGGGATGCAGTGGGGGGAGCAGTGGCGATCGCATCAATGCGACGACGTTACCGCCGCTACGCTTT
>DAOTTT010000471.1:0-1575 GCA_034437635.1 Anaerolineae bacterium
GAGGAAGGAAATTTATGAGGGCCTTCTCCATGCCCGCATCCGCCGTAAGGATGGCTCGCTCTATCTGGTGGATATGGCGAGTGCGAACGGCACTTTCCTCAACGGGCAAAAGCTCGTCGCCAACCAACCGCGTGTGCTACGCGACGGTGACGAAATCCGTTTGGGGCATCTTAAGCTCCGTATCACTTATGAACGATCCTAAGCGATGGCTGATACACCCAAGACGCTTGAGCGGTCGAACGACGAATGGATAAACGACCTTAAAGCGGAAGGCGAGCAACAGCGTCACGCCATAGACGACCTGCGTAAGCGTGTGCGCCGGAGCATCCTCTATTACCTCTCGCAAGAGCGCAGCGACCTGCGCGACTTGAGCTATCAAGAGCTTGAGCGCATGGCCGACGATCTTGCACAGGATGCGACATTGCGCGTGATGGATAACGTCGATATGTTCCGGGGAGAGAGCAAGTTCACCACATGGGCCAACCGCATCGCGGTGCGCTTGGCGATCAGCGATCTTCGCCGGGCACGTTATAAGGACTTCAGCTTAGAGAACATGACCGCTGACGGCGAACTGCTACCCAATAATGCGGAAGTAAGTAATGTGCCACCTAACCCGGAGACAAACGTCGAGCGTGATGATGTTGTGGGACGCATCGGCGCAGCCATGAAGGAAGCACTCACCGAGCGCCAGTACAAAGCAATCGAAGCGGTCGCGCTGCAAGGTATACCAATGGACATCGTCGCCGAGCAACTGGAGACGAACCGCAACGCCTTGTATAAGCTCCTGCACGATGCCCGGCGTAAGCTCCGCGCTCACCTTGAAGCGCAGGGGCTATCTATGGACTATATGATGACCTTATTTCAGAAGTGAAAGCGGGGGCATGTGCCCCTTTTTTTGCACTGTCATCGCTTCGACGACCGGTGCGTAACAACAGCACCAAACTATGCACCAATACGCCCACGCCAATCCCCGTGAATGCACCGCTGCGCAGGGATTGCGCGATTGTTGCCGCGTCGTCGTTAAAATCGACCAAGAGATAATTGCCTTGTTCAAAAGAGAAGTGCATCAACACATATGACGCGCCGAAGGCCAATCCCATCGTCAAAAGGAGTCGATCTGCGCTGAAGCGGTGCGTGGCCGTCGCCACAAGCAGCACCGTAATTGCCCCCATGCACATCACCCCACCCAATAACGAGAATGCCACACCTATTGTCCATGCGCCGATCATAATCACCCCATATTTGAGCGTTAGCTCCGGGAAATAAAAGCGCAAGCTGATATACATCAACCCGCCGCCATAAATGCCCAGGATTGAGGAAAACGTACTTTCAAGCAGCATTAGTGCGGCCAATGTCAAGCCGCCGAACATATGGATTGCGGTCGTCCGCATCAGTCCGTTTAAAAGTGAGGCGGTCATCATAATATACCTCGTTTATTGGTCATTACTTGTGAAAAATATAACAATTTTTACACCTACTCAGGTATGCTCTGATTTGCTTACTGCCCCGGTTCAAAACCGGGGGCTAGCACAGTGCAGCGCATGTATGCGCCGCCCGTAAACGGGCTGTATAAAA
>DAOTTT010000472.1:0-1770 GCA_034437635.1 Anaerolineae bacterium
GGTCAAGTCGTTGAATTCTTCATCGACAATGTGTAGGGTTACGACGAGATCATCGGGAATGGTACTGCCTGCGGTGCGATTAGTGATGGTGCCGCTTACACGGCCTGTCGCGCTAGGGTCGGGCGTGGCTTCTGGCTCAGGTTGTGCGGCCATCGCTGCCGACTCTGCGCCTGCCGTTAATGGCTCTAAGCCAAGGGCGCGGGGTTCTTCGCGCAGGCTCAGTGTGCGGACGTAGGCGATTGCGCCTTGTTGTTCGCTGTCGCTGAGGTTGTCCCAATCGGTGAGCAGCGGGATCGCGCCGGTGTTGAAGAGTTGGCCGATGTCCGCATCGGCGACTTCCGCCATGACTTGCGGTTCGGCGTATTGCGGCGCGACGATGTTAGGGTCTACCAATTCAGCACCGAGGGTTAATGCGTCTTCGTCGTAATGTAGTGTGTAGGTATACATCGCCACTGCCCAACGATCCGCCTCGTTGAGGGCGTTCTCCCAGGGGGGCATGAGGCTGTCTAAATTGCCGTTGGTGATGATGCTGAAATAACCCAAGGGGGTAACGCCGTCAACGTGTGCGGGCACGGTGAAGTTGCCGGGATTGCCGACAGAGCCATTTTGCACGAGCGGGCCATTACCTGCGCCGTTTGTCCCATGACATTGGGTGCAGTTTTGGGCAAAGATAGCGGAGCCGCGCTCTAAGTAGGGGAGTTCCGCAATTGATGCGCTGGCCGTCGGTATGGGTGGGATGGTTTGCACAATCTCCGGTTCGCCGCCCAGGTCGATCCCGGCACAGGCCGTCAATGGCAGCAAGAGTAACATGACCCGGAGAAAAAGGTTTAAAAAGCGTCGTGTCATAAGATTTTATCAGCTTGGGTTGTGTGGCTAATTACATCTTCAATTGTGCGGTCAATCGCTTCGTCGATGCTGGCATCGTCGGCTTCTTCTGGTGCGACGAGATGCTCTACGTCGAGTTCGTCCAATGCTTTGAGTGCTTGGATGCCGCGTTGAACCCATTGCTCGCGCTCTGGGCGATATTCCTCTTCGCTTAGCTTGCCAGTGGCGAAGTCTTCGTCAATGTCGTGGAGGTTGCGCAGTACGCGCTGATAGTATACTAGCAGGCGTTCGCGTTGGCGTTCGATGCCACTGGTCGCTGTTGGTGTGGCGGTCGCGGAATCAAAGAAAGGGGTGGCCAACCACAGCAGAAACAGCGCCGCTATGAACACAGATAAAGCAAGACCTGCAATACTCATGATCTTGTCCCGGCTTCTAGGGTGTTATCCAGCACGCGGCTGAGGGTAATGAAGCTCACCGGGCCAGGGAAAAAACCATCCTCTGCGAGATTGCCGTCGCGGTCGATGATGAATGTCTCCGGTACACCCGTAATCTTGTAATCATCACCGATGCGCGTTCCAAAGTCGATGCCGTTGATATAGTCAATGTCGTACTCCGCCAAGAACTCGCGTCCGGTGGTTTCGCTGGGTTCTGACCAGGCGATGCCGATAAGCACAACGCCATCATCCGCGTATTCCTCATGGATACGTTGAAGATCTGGCGCTTCGTCGTGGCAAGGGCCGCACCAACTCGCCCAGAAGTTAACGACGACGACTTGCCCGCGTAGGTCGCTCAAATGGACTTCTTCGCCGTCAAATGTCGTCAATATAAAGTCCGGCACGGGCTGGCCAACCGCTAAAATGCGGTTTTGGTTGGTCAAGGTAATGCCGATAGTCACCAGGGCAAAGACAATACCGGCCAGGAGTACAATCGACCCTAGGCTGATAC
>DAOTTT010000473.1:0-7754 GCA_034437635.1 Anaerolineae bacterium
ATACCAACAACCCCGGCACACCAAGATCCGTTGTAATTTGTACAAATTCGTTGTGGGCGTGTGGCGGGTAAATATTCTGACCATCTACAGGATAATCTTGGCGCACGGTGCGCCCGGTCTCCGGGTTCGGGAAGCTGAAATCACGGTACATATTCATGCCAACGCCCGTCAGCGGATAATCCCTTATAATGGCGAAGGCGCTTTCCCAATATGCAAAGCGTTCAGCCGTTGTCGTTTGATCACGGTCAGATAACCCGCCGCCTTGCAGTACAAACAGGCTACCGACCACCACAACCACGCTAACGACAGCCACCGCACCAATGACCCAGGCACGCACCCGCCCGGCGATCATCAACCCACCCGCGATCAAAACAGTAGAAAGCCCTAAGCCCAATAAGGCCGAGCGGCTCTGGCCGACTAGCAACGCTAAAGCCATCATCACTGTAGCGACCAATGCTAGCACACGCCAAAACCTATGCAGCGGATACATCACCGCAGCACCCACAGCCGGCAACAACCAGACCATCACCCCGCCTACTTCATTCGGGTTCAATGTGGCAAAGGGCGCAAGGTCGGGCAAGGTATCCAACCGAACGATAATGCCTTCAAAAAAGGTGGATTTTGACAAATCCCATTGAGTAGCGGTCAGCGCATAATAGCCTAGCAGCAGGCCAAAACCGATGAGCACATGCAGCACACCATCTAATCTACCCGTGACTTGCACCACATCAATGAAAAAGATCACCCAGGCTAACCCCAAAACAGGCCGCGCCAACATCCCCCACCCGCGTGAGGGATACCCGGTAATATCCGGTGTGACCAAGACAGCTATCGCACATAAGACCACAAAGGCCACAAACCAGGGTGCATACCATGTCCAGATGGGGCGCTGTGGCAGTCGCCATAATCGCAAAACATAAAACGGCAGCAAACACGCCAACAACCCGAACCAATCTTGACGATCAATCGCATAGCTTGGCGCAGGCGCAAGCAGCAAGCTCAAGGGCACAACACACCAGAGCAGCGCCGCGCCACCCCAACGCACCCAGGGCGGCCACCGCCCCCACCAGCGCAGATGCACCGCACCATAAACCAGCAGCATCGCCCCCAACAGCAAAACCACCCATGCCCATTCTGCACGGATGATGCCTGTTTCCGCACGATCATAGGGAAAACTGCTGATGAACCAAAAAAAGTATGTCGCCAGCAGCAATACCGTCGCTTCTGCTAGAAGAAGACTATGCCTTATCAAACCTTTACCAACCATTTATTGACATAAGCTAATTTAATCGCTACAATACTCTTAATCCGCAATAATAGATTTGTAATAACCCTAGACATAGTTTAACATCCTGTAGATGCGGAGACATTAGAAAGGCCATTTTGCATGATCCATCAAGTGGTTACAAGTGTATCGCTTGACGCATTTAAGGAGCGGTTAGCGGGTAAGAAGTTTGTCCTTCTCTACCCTTGGTCACCCTACCGCAACGTATTTTTGAGCCACTTCTTCGCCACTGAGCAAGACGATTTACTTTATTATAGCGTGCCCGCAGCACAAAACACGCTCAATCTATGGCTCGACCACATGGCAGATCATCTAGTCACGGTTGTTGATGGCTTTGGCAATCGCCTTAAAAACGCCAATACCAACGACCCAATTGCAGCAGCGCAAGCACTCGCAGAAGATCTGAACGCTTATGCACAAGAGCATGATGGAGCTACCCTGTTTTGGGATGAACTCGATCATGTGACGTTTGATGAAATGTTCAACCAATTCATCCAAGCGTTAGCCGATGCGCTGCACGATAACACACAAATAGCTGTAAGTTCCCGCCTACTGCGGCACTATCCCTGGTATAATATTATCGCCAGCGAACGCGGTGTTGTATTGGGTACAGAACAACAAAATGACGATATTATGTTCACTATAGAGGATGATGTGAAACCACAAATCGAAATCTACGGGTTCGGGCAAGGACATGCCGTTGTTAACGGGCAGGAGATCGTCAATTGGGATGGCGCACTCCCGCGCAACCTTTTCTTCTACTTTGTCGATAACACACTGGTCACGCGAGACGACATCTTTGCAACGTTTTGGCCTAAGCTCAACGTTAAAGAGGCGACGAACGTCTTCCATGTGACCAAACGTAAAATCAGCGAACGCATCAGCACCAATGTCGATGACGATGAAGATTACGAACTCACCCGCTATGCGAGTGGCTTCTACATGCCATCAGACAAAGTTACCCGGCATTATGATGTGCAAGACTTCCAAGAATCCATCGAACAAGCGATGATTATCAAGGATGAGAACGAAAAAGCCCGGCTTTATAGCCATGCCATTGGCCTATATAAATCGCCCTTCTTGGAAACAATTGACATGGAATGGGTCGTTGATCGTCGGGTACACCTGCAGTCGCTCTTTTCACAGGCGCTCATTGGCCTTGCCCGCATCAAGCGTAAGCACGGCAACAATGAAGAAGCCCTGGGGATGTTCAACCGCGCCTTGAAGGAAGTCCCGACCCGCGAGGACATTCACCGTGAGGTCATGCTCATCTACCAAGAGCGCGATATGATCGAAGATGCACGCCGCCAATATCACGCCTTGGCCGACGCGCTCAAAGCCGAGTACCGCATCAAACCTGCACCTGAGACAATCGAGCTTTACGAGTCTTTGGGCTAAATTCCCACCTCATAAACATGCAGACAGGGTTATAGAATAGTCTATACCCTGTTTTGAATCCAGTAGTTGGGGACGCTATGACGCAAAAACGCCCAAATCGTATGCCAGCCGATCACATTGGCGCTTTAATCTCCGGCGTGATGATGATGGTCGTTGGTTGGGGGGGGCTAGCCCTACTCATCCTCACGCGCCCACCGCGCTTAGGGGCGGAGCTATGGCTCTTTTTCTTCCTGTTGCTGGCCGCCGTCACCGGGACGGTCTTGCCCATCGTGCGCTATATCAACATGCGCTTTACCCCCCTCAGCGCGGAGCCACCCCCCGGCGGGGTACTCGTGCGCCAAAGCGTGTGGATTGGCCTTTTCGTCGTCGTCTCCGCATGGCTACAAATTTTACGTGTCTTGACGGTGCCTAATGCCTTCTTTTTGGCCTTAGTATTTATTGTGCTAGAAGTATTTTTACGCTCGCGTGAACGCGATTAGCAAAGGAGCATAACGGATGCGCTCAGACCTTGACCGTTTGATGCAAGACCGCCAACTTGCAGCCATCATCGTACCCGTTGACGAAATTTATAACCCACAGCTTGATTATCTCGTTGGACGTTGTCGCATTACACACGGCCTAGCGATCAAAGCGCATAACCAAGACCCGGTGATTGTTGCTCATTTGATGGAAACCGAAGAAGCCGCCGCCACAGGCTACACCGTCTATTCCTGGGCAGATTTAGGCTATTACGACATCCTCAAAGCACATCAAAACAATGCTGATCGGGCAATGATTGACCTGTGGGCGGCCAGTCTGCGCAAAGTCGGCGTGGGAACGGGCAAAGTGGGTATTTATGGCAGCGGCAGGGTTCATCACGTCTTGGCCTTTGTGGATGCTCTGCGTACAGCATATCCGGATTACACATTTATCGGAGAAAAAGGACGCTCCATATTTGATGAGGCCGCCGTCACCAAAGATACGGACGAAATCGCCCGTATCCGCGATGTGGCTGCCCGAACCGCTGAGGTTCAACAAGCCACATGGGATTTCATCAGCGGCCATCGCGCCGATGGCGAGACCGTCGTCAATGCGGACGGCGACCCGCTGACTATCGACCAAGTGCGGCGTTTTATCCTAATGGCCTTGCTTGAGCGTGGCCTAGAAGACATCGGTATGATCTTCGCCCAAGGGCGCGATGCCGGGTATCCACACAGCCGAGGCAACGATGCAATGCCGCTTAAACGCGGCCAAAGCATCGTCTTTGACCTTTTCCCACGCGAGCATGGCGGCGGCTACTTCCACGACACCACACGGACATGGTGCATTGATTACGCCCCACTTGCCGTAGAAGCCGCTTATAAGCAAACAATGACCGCCTTCGACATCGCCTTAGAGTCGTTCGCCGTTGGCAAACCCACCCACTTGATGCAAGAAGCCGTGCTCAATTATTTCGAGTCCAAAGGACACCCGACAATCCGTAGTCACCCCGGTACACAAGCGGGGTATGTACACGGCTTAGGGCATGGCCTCGGCCTGGAAATCCACGAGCGACCAAGCATCAGCCACCTGAAGAAAGATGACATCTTTCAAGTCGGTAATATCATCACCATCGAGCCGGGCTTATATTACCCGGAGGACGGCTACGGCGTGCGCGTGGAAGATACGTTCATTGTGATGGAAAATGGCGAATGTGTTTCATTAACGCCCTTCCGTAAGGATTTAATCTTGCCATTATCGGGCTGATTAAAGTTTTTCTAATGGAAAACTGATATAGCCGTTAAACATTATTTACAAATACCCTCTATGCTCAAATCGTGAGAAAAATAGCTGAGGAATTTTTGTATGTCACGGAAGATTTCGCAATTTTTAGCTGCTCTCATCGCCGCCGCGATGTTCACCATTTTAGGCGTGTTTATCGGCATGGAAGCAGTCGATAACACCGCTGATGCCACAGCAAACGGCGATGTGTTTACAGCAGAGGCCGCGTTCCAACGAGCGAGCTTTGACGTTGCAGCGCCATCCATTGAGCAAATATCAGAAAACAACCAACAACCGATTGAGCTATCCCAAACAGACATGGGCCGCGCCGACCTGTACGATCAGGTCGTGCCATCGGTCGTATCCATCACGGTTGTACGCCCCGGCTCCGGCTTTGGTGATTTAGGTGGCAGTGGCTCCGGTTTTGTGATTGACACCAGCGGTCATATCGCCACAAATTACCATGTTGTAGAAGATGCAACTGAAATCGTCGTGCGTTTCTATGATGGCACAATCACCCGTGCGGAAGTCGTCGGCTTAGACCCGGACTCCGACATTGCCGTAATTGAGGTTGATCTCCCGGCGGAGGTATTGCGCCCGGTAACCTTTGGCGATGTCGCATCTTTGCGCGTTGGTCAGAGTGTTGTCGCTATAGGCAGTCCCTTCGGCCAAGATTGGACGCTGACAAGCGGCATTATCAGCGCCAAAAACCGCACCATCCAGGGCTTGGGCGGTTACAGTATCGGTTCCGCCATCCAAACGGACACGCCGATTAACCCCGGCAACAGTGGCGGCCCCTTGCTCAACATGCAGGGTGAAGTCATCGGTGTAAACTCACAGATTTTAAGCCAAGAGCGCAGCAACTCCGGCGTAGGTTTTGCTGTTCCGTCGGATCTTGTCGTGCGAGTGGCTGATGAACTCATCCTTAACGGCGAAGTCGCTTATAGCTTCATCGGCATTCGTGGCGGTGATGTCGGCTTGGCCGCGATGGAGACGCTTGAACTCCCAAATAATCAACGCGGGATTTTGGTCTGCGAAATCGTCGCTAATGGCCCTGCTGCCGAGTCCGACTTGCAAGCAGATAACAACGGTTGCGGTAACTTCGGCCCGTTGGTCAACCCGGATATTATCGTCGGTATTAACGGGCAGGTAGTCGATAACTTCGCGCAGTTGATCTCGTACTTAGCACGCGACACCCGCCCTGGTGATACCATCACCTTTGACGTGTTGCGCGATGGCGAGAAAATTCAAATCAGTGTTACATTAGGTGACCGCCGCGATTATTAAGCAATAGCATGGGGCTTTCAGAACACATGGAAGCCCCAGTGACATACTCCGCCTAAAGGCGGGGGCTTCTGCCGTTAACGCCGAGTGCCGTGCTTTACGCACTGGTCTTCTCTCAACTGAGACAGTATACGTTGATGCCCCAACGTTTCCATTAGCATGCCACATAATGGGCTAATGTGCCACGCTCTACATCTCCATAGCTAAAACAAGGGGTATTAAGCGTGTTTTTGATGATGACAATACTCCCCCGGACATTGTGCCAGTTGTTACAATCCACACGATGAGAAAAATGTTATACTCTTTTCGTCTATTCTGTTCGTTATATAAGCTAAAGGCAAAATAGGTATGTCCCAACTGGGTACCGCAGAACATCCGCTCCGAGTCGCTATTATCGGCTCTGGACCATCTGGGTTTTACGCCGCAGAACACCTCCAAAAACAAGTGAAAAATGGCCTTATTGCTTCAATTGATATGTTTGACAAACTGCCAACGCCGTTTGGCTTAGTGCGTGGTGGTGTCGCGCCAGATCATCAAAAGATTAAATCGGTCACCAAAGTGTACGAGCGCATCGCTAAAAAAGACGATTTTCGTTTCTTCGGTAATGTCACCTTTGGCAAAGACATCACCTTACAAGACATCAACGCCCACTATCACGCCGTCATTTATGCTGTCGGCGCACAGACTGACCGCAACTTAGGCATCCCCGGTGAAGAACTGCCCGGTAGCCACGCCGCCACAGAATTTGTTGGGTGGTATAACGGGCACCCTGATTTCCGCGATTACACGTTTGACCTCACCCAAAAGAGCGTCGCCATCATCGGCGTGGGCAATGTGGCGATGGATGTCGCCCGCATTTTGGCACGTAGCCAAAACGAACTCCAAGAGACGGATATTGCCGACTACGCGCTAGAAGCCCTGGCAAACAGCGCCATTGAAGACATTCACATCTTCGGGCGGCGTGGCCCGGCACAAGCAGCCTTCACCAATCCAGAGATCAAAGAACTGGGCGAAATGGAAGAAGCCGACCTCATCATCCCAGAGGACGAAATCACATTAGACCCCTTAAGCGCAGCATATCTCGCCAGTGACGAAGCCGACAAAAAAGACGTAAAAAACGTCGAGATTATGCGCAGGTTTAGCCAAAGGCAACCCGAAGGCAAGCGCAAACGTATTCATATGCACTTCTTGGCTTCCCCCGTAGAGATCAACGGTTCTAGTCAAATCGAATCAATTAAAATCGTGCGCAACGAGCTTTATCAAAACGAAAAAGACGTTTTACGCCCACGCGCTACCGACACATTCTATGATGTCCCTGTCGGTTTAGTCTTCCGTTCTGTGGGCTATCGCGGTGTCGCCTTGCCGGATGTCCCCTTCTATGATCGCTGGGGCACCATACCCAACGACCAAGGGCGCGTCCTAACAGCGCACGAAAGCGGCGAAGCCATCATCGGCAATTACGTCGCCGGTTGGATCAAGCGTGGGCCATCGGGCATCATCGGCACCAATAAACCCGACTCCGTAGAGACCGCTAAAGCCCTGCTGGAAGACTTTGAAGCGGAGAAGCTCAACATACCCCAAGATACCACACCGGAGCGCGTCGAAGCCCTGCTCAAAGAACGTGGTGTGCGTGTGGTCACATTTGAAGACTGGCAAACGCTGGATCGCATCGAGCAAGAGCGCGGCGCAGCCGTCGGGCAGCCTCGGCTCAAGTTCAGCCGCATTGATGATATGCTCCAAGCGTTGGACGAATCAACACAGGTCGAACCAACTGGCGATTAGTTCTCAAAACGTAGTAAACCACGTATACTCAAGAGACGGCGTTATGCCGTCTTTTTCGTTAAACAACCTAAAAATATCATGGATAAAGCGACATTTCAATTTTTCGGCGCGGCCAACGACTTCTTACCCACCGACCGCCAGAACACCCCATTTACGTATATATTCGACTGGAAAGCATCGGTCAAAGATATGGTGGAGTCTTTAGGGCCGCCACACACAGAGATCGAAGTCCTCACGATTAACGGCGTATCCGTTGACCTTGAGG
>DAOTTT010000474.1:0-1576 GCA_034437635.1 Anaerolineae bacterium
GATGCAGCCGGAAATAGCGCTGGATGTATTCATCGCCAGCGTTGCCCGATGAGGTTTGCAACGTAACAGGCTAGATTTGCGTATAAAAAGATAGACAGTGAGATGAGGATAAAACAACATGATTGAGTTATTGGTTTTAGTCGGTCTGATTATCGTGGGGTGGGTGGTGCTTTCCGCTATCATCAACCTAACATTTACCGTGATCGGCTTCGTTTTCTTGGTATTGACCTGGATTTTCATTGGTTGGGGCGCGGGGCAACTGATTCGCGGTAAAGGCTACGGCCCAGTTAATGATGCGTTACTCGGTTTGGGCGGTGCCATCCTGGGTAACTTCTTACTTGGGATCGTGGGTATCGGTGGCTCTGGCATCATCTGGACGATCGTCGGCGGTGTTATCGGCGCGGTGATCTTGGTCTATGTGGTGCGGATGTTCAGCAATAATAAGGGCTTCGCCAGCTAAAATGTACAGATGGTATCCTGTGGGGTGCCATCTGTGCTTATTCTTCCGGCGGTGTTTCAGGGTGACTGCCGACAGCTAGCCCACCTACGACCAACACCACGATGGCCAAAACTAAGGCTCCGCCACAGACGTATAAACTGCCGGTGGTGTTGCCAGCCAAGGCTAAAGACGCGGCCAAGCCCGACGCTAACATGCCAATGAATAAGATGATGCCCGCAAACTGCCGGGCGATGCTGTTCCCTTGCATTAATTTTTTATCCTCTGCGCGTGTGGATGCGATGAAAGATAATCGGCTCGGTCATAAACGGTAGCTTGAACTCGCGCCGGGTGATGTTAATTACGTCGAGATCACCGGGGTCGCCCTTGGTGGTGATGTGTTTTTGTAGGCGCATCCCGATAGGCCGCGCTACGATCATCGCCAAGATCATCAAGATCATCGTCCGCGAGATGTTTTCCGGCTGTATTTTGCCGTCTTCCCCGCGCAGCCCGACCACACCTGCCGCTGTAGTCAGCGCCCCGGCGGTGGCTAAGTTGGTGCCACAGTTGGGATGTATCGCCCATTTATCTTCGCCATTTTGTAGCCGCTTGAGGGCTTCGGCGGTTGCTTCTTCGACTTGTGCTAGGCTCACATTGCCGATCAGTACAAAGCCGCCATCGCTACTGCGCCCGGCGATACGTAGATTACGCACTTTACGCGCCAGCATATGTACGGTGGCGTGCTCTAGCGCATGGTTGCGGCGTGTCCGCCGGATCAGACCACTCTCTAAAATAGGCTCTAACAATCGTGCTGTGGTTTGTATCATCAAATTCCCTCAAGTTGCCCGTTAGACCTCTCAAGCCTAGCACAAATTTGTGCATTTGGGCAGATGATGATTAGCCTACGGGATGCGCACAAAATAAAAATTTAGCATACAATAAAGCGTATCAAGTGAATATACAAAGGATATGTGGTCAACGACCACCCGATAAATCGGGTGGCTTGTAAAAGCCCATGTTGACCAGCCTTAGCCACTTTTCAGTGGCTCCGTTACGGGCGAATATATAGGCACTTCGGGGTGACTGAACCAGCCCCGAACCCTGCGGTGAGCGATTAAACATGCTGAGGGTCTAAGCAAG
>DAOTTT010000475.1:0-2551 GCA_034437635.1 Anaerolineae bacterium
GCTTGAACTTGCTCTAAAGTAACAGACATTTTTAAAAAAGCTCCTTTCATCCCGATGACAATGCACGTCGGGGGATATAACTTGGTTTAAAAATCGGCAATCCTACAGTAAAAGTCGTGCCTTCACCGAGGATACCGCTACTTTCAACAAAAATATACCCATCATGCGCTTCTACAATAGCCTTAACAATCGCCAAGCCAAGCCCTGCCCCGCCGGTGTTACGGCTACGAGAGCGATCCGCACGGTAGAAACGCTCAAAGACATTGGGCAAATGTGATGGTGCGATCCCTTTGCCCGTATCTGACACTTCCAAGCGCACTTGCGCATGATGTTGCTTGATGCACACGGTAATCTTACCACCTGACGGCGTATGATGCAGCGCATTGGTCAACAAATTGTTGACCACTTGGGATAATCGAGCCGGATCGCCATAAACAGGCGGTAAATCTATAGCAATCTCGTTGACCAAATCAACGTTATGTTCATCACATACGGCTGCAAATGTCGATGTGATGCGCTTGACCATATCGTTTAGCAGAACAGGCGCTTTGCTTAACGGCAATTGGCGGGCTTCTGCCTGTGCCAGATCATGCAGGTCTTTGATTAAACGTGCCAAAACGCGCGTTTGGTCGTATAAATTAGCGACCTCATTGGTATCCAGCGCGTAGACTCCATCTAAAATTGCGCGTAAGTTACCCTGTAATACAGTCAGTGGGGTGCGGAGTTCATGGGCAACATCAGCGACTAAATTACGCCTTAAACTTTCCGCTTGCTCAATCTGATTAACCATCTCGTTAAACGCCTGCCCCACTTGTATAACCTCAGCACTGCCATTGACCGTCACCCGATGACTGAAGTCCCCGCTGCCAAATGCACGGGCTGCTTTCGCTAAATCGCGTAACGGAGCCGCCATCGAACGACTGATGATAATGCCGGCGATGATGCCAATAGCAACGCCCACAATTGCCACAGTGCCGAAGTCCGCCCGTAACCAACCAAAGAACGCATCTTCTGGGTTCCAGTCCTCAAAAGCGGTCAAACGTAAAATCCGTAAGAAGCCTACTGTTTGATTGTTAATGACTATAGGAAAACGCCCGTCAAAGCGATCGTTTGGCCAAGGTGAAGTATCCTCCGGGTGGGCATCAAAAATCAAGTTTCCGTTAACATCTACATAAGAAAATGTGATGCTAATCGCATCATCGCTAGGATAAGCACTTTGCAGGCCAGCCAATAATAACTCCAAGCCTTCGCCATCCGGGTTACGCTGAATGTAACGCTGCACAGAATCCACAGGGCCACCGCTGACGCTAAAGGCTTCTGCCATGTCAAATTCTTCTACATTGATGGAAAACACCACAAGGCCAATGAACGTCGTCACCAAGACGGCCATAAGCGCGACGGCGGCAAAGGCCAAGCTCAAGCGCACCCATAAGCGTGTGCTGAGATCATACAAGCTACTCAACACACTCACAGCTTGGCATCCCCGCCCATACGATACCCAACACCGTACACCGTTTGAATATATTGTGGTTCGCGTGGGTCAAGCTCAATCTTTTTGCGCAGGTTTTTGATGTGGCTATCTAGGCTACGCTCTAGGCTTTCGTACTCATAGCCCAAGCTGCGCTCTATCAATTCTGAGCGCGTGAAAGCATAACCGGGATTTTCCATCAACGTACTGAGGATTTCAAACTCAGTGGGCGTGAGTGTCACCACAGCATCACGTACTGTCACCTCACGACGATATAAATCCATACGCAGATCGCCGTTTTGTAAGATCTGCGCTTTTTCCTGTACATTGGCATTACTCACCCGGCGTAATACAGAGCGCACCCGTGCGACGACTTCACGCGGGTTAAACGGCTTAGTGACATAATCATCCGCGCCAAGCTCCAGACCGATAATCTTATCCGTATCCTCTACCCGCGCCGTGAGCATAATCACTGGAATACCGGATAACAATTGATCGCCGCGAATGATCCGTGTGATGTCCCAACCATCACGATCAGGCAGCATGAGATCAAGCACGACTAAATGCGGGCGCTCGCGCCGAATAGTATGGATGGCTGTCTCGCCATCATAGGCCACCAGCACATGATACCCGGCTTGCTCTAAGTAAGCCCGCACTAATCGGACGATCTCTCGATCATCATCGACAACTAAAATGGTCGTGTTTACAGACATTGGTCTACCCCCAGTTTTTTAGAGTAACAACTGCTCAAGCGGCCTGGCTGACCGGGGCGGCATAGCCAATGCCCGAATGCAGCCGCTGAAGATTGTAGAACACCTCAATGTAGTCGAATAAAGCGGCACGCTCTTCACGACATGATGCGAAAACACCCTCCGGGATGGCCTCCATTTTCACCGTTGAGAAGACACTCTTTGCAGCCGCATTGTCATAGCAGTCACCAGTGCCACTCATGCTCAGCCACATATGAGCATCAGAGTATATAGGTGATAGGTAGTGCTCAAGATGTAAAGAAAGGTAACTACTCAGCCAGGGACGAAGGGGTGCCCAAGCAGGGCATGATGTAAGGCATGGATCACCCGTTGC
>DAOTTT010000476.1:0-2767 GCA_034437635.1 Anaerolineae bacterium
GACGGAAAACCCCGCCACAACATTGAGCAATTTCACCACACGCTTTCTCGGCATTTTTATAGAAGCGGTGCCCTTCTTATTGATGGGCGTTTTCGTCAGTGGCTTGCTGGAAGTCTACGTCACCCGCGAAGACATCGTGCGAGTGATGCCACGTAACCCAGTAGCGGCGACCGTCGGCGGCGCATTTTTGGGTTTCGCCTTCCCGGTGTGCGAATGTGGCGTTGTGCCTGTCACGCGGCGACTATTCAGCAAGGGCTTGCCGATGTCGGTAGGGGTGGCGTTTTTGTTGGCCGCCCCGGTGATGAACCCGATTGTATTGGTCAGCACCTATATCGCCTTTAACAACTTCGTTGACGGCACCGCTATTTTGATCGCCCGGTTTGCCATCACCGCGTTCGTCGCCATTGTGGTCGGCCTGTTGTTCGCGTTGGCCGCTCGCCCACACGAGACGTTGCGCCCGGTTTCCTTAGCCAGCATCGGCGGGAGCAGTGGCGAAATACCACCGACACAGCGCCAACGGGTGCCATTAACGCAAGGCGTGTATCAAGCGATGCGCATCGGCACCAACGACTTCTTCGAGATGGGGCGCTTCTTGGTCATCGGCTCGATGCTAGCCGCCGCCATGCAGACGCTCGTCAGCCAAGATCAACTGACGACCATCGGCAGCGGCCCGTTGATCTCCGTCCTGGCGCTGCAAATTTTGGCTTTTGTCCTCAGCGTTTGCTCAACGGTAGACTCGTTCTTGGCGTTGTCGTTCATCGGCACATTTACCAATGGCTCAATCATCGCCTTCTTGACCTTCGGCCCGATGGTAGACATCAAAAGCACGTTGATGTTCGTCGGGGTATTTAAGCCGCGTGTCGTCGTTTACTTGATCGTTTTACCGTTATTATTGACGATGCTCATCGGCTTATGGATCAATCTCTTTAGCCCGTTAGGATTGTGATGTTATGGAATTGAACTTTAACGAACAAACGGATAATAACACCAGCGACCACCAACAAGAGATCGTCAAAGCGGTGGTACTCGTTGGCTTGACGATTTACTTCATCTACAACATTATCAGCGGTAACTTAGCCAATTACATCAACGATCGCTTTGTGTGGTTGTCGTATGTGGCTGTGCTGCTGTTCGGCATCCTCAGCGCCGTGACCGTTGCCGGGTTGCTGCGGGGGGATTATAACAATCGCACATCCGACCATACGAGTATCGGCATGATGACGATTTTCATCATGGCGCTACCGCTGATCTTAGGCACGCTCGTACCGTCGCAACCGCTCGGCGCGGATGCTGTGCGCGGTAACGTCGCTTTACGCGCCGCGACATTCGATGTCGCCACCGTCGCCAGCAAAGACCCGCTCGACCGCACTGTGTTGGATTGGGTCAACCTGTTTGCGCAGCCCAATATCTCCGCCAGCGAGTATGACGGCCAAGTGGCGGATTTTGTCGGCTTTGTACTGACGGAACCCGGCTTTCCTGACGATCATGTGATGGTTGTGCGGAATATCGTCTCGTGCTGCGTGGCAGACCTCAGCGGTATTGGCGTGCCCGTCTATTGGCCGCAAGCCGCCACCTTGCAGGACGATCAATGGGTGCGCATCACCGGGACATTCGAGGCGGGTGTGTTCCGCGACACCAAAACACCGATCTTGCAAGCGGAAGCCGTCGAGATGGTCGAACAGCCCGAACATCCGTATCTGTATCCATAGGTGCACCATGCTGCAATCAACTGCTGGAGAACGCTTTGCCAGTTGCTTTGGCTTGACCCTATTTGACCTGCTAGTTTTCGGCGCGGTGCTCGTGCTATTGGCGCTCATCGGCGCGACGATGGTCCTTGGCATCAGCGAAACCCCGCGTGCGTATGTTGCCTATCTCCAACTCGATCAACGTGGCTTGTATGAAATATGGGCGGCGGACCCACAAGAGCCAGCGGACGCACGGCAGATCACCGCGACGGATAACGGCGTTTGGGAATTCGACGTGAGCGCCGACGGCCAATTTATCGTCTACTCGGAGATGAACTTTCAGGCCGGGGGGCGCGAGTTATACGTATTGGATACCGCCACCGGAGAAAGCAACCAGATCACCAATTGCATCATGCAAGATGCGGATTGCTTCTCGCCCAAGTTCAATCAACAATCAACCGCCATCGCCTATGAGCGGGCATCGCTTAATTCAACATCGGTGAATATCGGCATCGGTGCGCCGCGCATCTGGGTTATCGACCTGACGCAATCCCCGCCGAGCACCTTCCCGTTGATTGACGACGGGACAGTGTTGGGCACCGGGGCTACATGGTCAGCGGATGGAAGCCGCATTGCCTTTTACGACAATTCCACCAGCGGCATTATCATCTACAGCTTTACCGATGACAGCGTAACGTATGTGCCGACCAACATGGGCTTAGTGGGCGCATTAGCGCCGGATGGCGACGCGCTGGTTTACCCGGATATGGTGAGTAATCGCGGGGCGCTGCAACTCGCAGACCTAACGGGGAGCGGCACCTTGCTGAATACGTTGACCAACCCCGGCGAAGATTATGACGAACAATATGCCGTTTGGCATCCATCCGGGGAGCGCATCACTTTCGGTCGCCGCGCACCAGACGAACGTGGCACACAAATCTACACTTACGACATCGCAACCGGCACAGTTCAGGTATTATTACGCGACCTCAAATTTAATCATGGCGGGTTTGTGTGGGACGACGAAGGCGAACGCCTCGTCATGGCACGCTTCCAGCAACTCAATGACGACGGCACCCCTT
>DAOTTT010000477.1:0-2740 GCA_034437635.1 Anaerolineae bacterium
GCTGCAAAATCCAATCCGCGACAGCATCCGGCGGCGCATCCACGCGCCATGCCGTCATAAGCGTGTATAGCTCACCCTCTTGGATCAGTTGCGCCCGATGCAACGTTAACCCTTGCTGCGATGGCACATCAAGCACAGTACCGGGCAGCACGGCTTCCCCGGCTGGCGCCAAGCGATGCACCGCAAGATCATAACCATCCACAGCTGTCATCGACATAAGCGGTTCCATACCGGGCAAATCCTCTGGCGGCAATGCACCCAAGTAATTCTCACTGATGTAAACGCCACCATGCGTGGGCAATGTATAAAATCCAGGGGCGCGGATATCCGGCACAGCCGGGAAAACATCGCCGCTCAAACTGTTGATAATCCAGGCTTCCGCTTGGATGAATGCAACGCCATCATCGGGCAGATGCTCGCGCACCGTATCCCCCACCGTCAGCGCCGGGTCGAGTGGCATCGCGTAATAGCCAAAGTCAGTGGGCAAAGCCGCCGTCTCTTGATACCATCGCGCACTATTTGTCAGCATGAGTGCCGCATAGGGTAAAAACAAAATGCCCAAGGCAATCAATAGACGATTAGACGGCTTGAAGAAGGCGCTTATGCCCCACGCGATAAAAACCGCCCCTGCTGGAATACCCAATAACTGATAAAAATTGTGGACATTATTACCAGTATATGTCATCGCTATGATGGGCAATGCCCACCAGACAAACAACACAATAGCCGCATCACGCTCATGCCCCGGACGACGTAATGCCCAAATCGCTGAGACCATGCCCACGATAAGCAGCACTACTAACGGCCAATGAGCAAAACGGCTCAAGGTTTGACGCATATCAGCATCGCCAGCAGGCGCAAGCATCCCGCGACTGACTTCATAATCAACACCGGTTATCAAACGCAATGCGGAATAAAGCGCCTCCGGGTTAATCGTCGCTTCTGCCTCGCCAAACGTATCAATCTCCGCTTGTACGGTGTCCAGATCATCCAGCAAACCAAGGCCATATGGCACAGCCAATAAAGCGAAAATGCCAACGCCTACCGCTACCCCGCGCCAGGGGATGTGCTGCCGAAATATGATCGCCAAAACGACCACCGGCGCGATCAAGAAAAAGGCCAGCAGATACGTATGGGCGAATACAGTCAGCATGATGCTGCCTAAAATAATACGTTTAACCGGGTGATGAGTGCGCCCTAAAAACACCGGCCACAAAAGCCAAGCCACCGCACCCACAAAAAACGGCATCAGGCTTTGCACCCAAGTTGTGCGGCTATATTCAATAATCCAAGGGTTAACGGCCATCAACCCCGCGACGATCAACGCCCAACGAGAACCAACGACACTCGCCCCGGCACGATACGCGAAATAGATACCGAGTGTGTTGAGCGCGATCACGAACATATACACACCGATAGGCGAACGTGTCAAACCGACAACAGGCAAATATAAATAACCCGTCATCGGGGGGTTGGCGAATAAGACTGAAGTCCCCTGCCCAATCACCGGGAATTCGCCTTCATCTAGCGTGGTCATGGCCTGCCAGATAGGATAGGCATGGTCAACATTATGTTCAATTGCCGTCAAATAACGGAAGCGAGCCACCAACCCCAAAACAAGGATCAGCGCGAGGATATAATATTCAATGCGGCCTGTTTGTCTCATCATGAGGCCGCATGTTATCACCCACACCAATGAAGTGGAATGGTCTGTTTCCAAAAGATAAACGCTTGATTAAAATAATGCTATCAGGAGGATCAAATAGTGCTTATTCCAATAGTAATTGGCTTTGCCGCATTCGTGCAGACCGCATTCGGGTTTGGCATCGCCCTTGTTTCCATGCCCATCTTAACCGCGTTGATCGGGTTACACATCGCCGCCCCACTTGTCGCCCTCATCGCCCTCACGATCCGACTATTTATGATCAGGCAATATTTCAATCATCTTAAACTTAGCGAAGTATGGCGTTTGATGGCCGCAGCAATCATCGGCATTCCGTTTGGCTTCATTGCCTATTACCATGTGCCACAGCACCTCGTAGAAAGTATTTTAGGGGTTGTGGTTGTCGGGTATGCCACGTTTATTCTCATCAAGCCGAAGATACAACGCCTAGAGCATCCATCCTGGCCATACAGTTTGGGGTTCGCTTCTGGCATTTTGGCCGGCGCTTATAATATTGGGGGGCCGCCAGCGGTCGTTTATGCGACAGGTCGCCAATGGGAGCCGACAACATTTAAAGGCAACTTACAAGCTATATCACTTGTCAGCGGTTTTTTGGTCATCTTTACGCGGGCGACCAACCAAGAGTTCACCGAAACTGTATTTGCCTACTATCTGTTGGCACTACCGATGATCTTGGTTGGCATTGGTCTGGGCTTTTGGTCTGATAGACGCTTAGACACAAAGCGATTTCAGCATATTGTGCTGTATTTACTGATGGCTTTGGGCATCAGCTTGATTTTATAAGCTACACGAACTAGAGGCGGATTTCTACACTAAAGCGCACAGCCGTCCGTTCCTGTCCATCAATGTCAACTTCTTTGAATTCCGGCACAAAGAAAATATCAAGTTCATCACGCTCTAAGTACCCCCGGGCGATAGCCAGCGCTTTGACCGCTTGATTGACGGCTCCTGCACCAATTGCTTGGACTTCGGCATAGCGATGTTCGCGGATAACACCTGCTATAGCACCAGCTACAGCGGTTGAACGCGAACGTGCCGACACCTTGATGATGTCTG
>DAOTTT010000478.1:0-3731 GCA_034437635.1 Anaerolineae bacterium
ACGTGATGACTCCGCAAGTCTACCAGCATCACCTGGAATCACGCTTGATGGGCTATCCACAAGCGACGATGCAGATTGCCAAAGACAAGGCGGACAAGCTGCGCAAGACGCTACCCCGCCCAAAGAAAAATCAATCGCTCGTACTGGCGTATCCATTCGCCACGCGCCAAACATGGTGGACGATGGAGGCCATTATGCTCGCATTAGTCTACGAACCACCGCGCAACATCAAACGCCTGCTCGACCCGCTGGCATTTACCACGTTGGCGCTCGATCATCGGGCAGAAGCGCCGCTGATCGCCATGCCTGCCAGCCGCGCCGCTGATGTCGATAATGGCTTGGTGGTGTACGTCCCTTAGAGCGTTGCGTCTTCTTTGAGGCGGGGGATGTACACACTAAAGCATGTGCCTGCGCCCTCTTCGCTCTCCACTGTGATTTTACCGCTATGCAACTCGATGATCTCGCGGGTGATGCTCAAGCCTAAGCCAATGCCCGTGTTTAACTCACTCACCCGGAAGAACGGCTGGAAGATCTCGCGCTGTAACTTTGACGGAATGCCGATGCCTGTATCCTGCACATGGAAGACGACCATATCCACGTCATCGACGGTTTTCTGCTCAACCTGGACGGTAACTGTGCCGCCTTCCGGCGTGTAGTTGATAGCGTTAGTCACCAAATTAGTCAAGACCTGCTGCATCCGCGCCTCATCCGCGAAGAGCATTAACGGCGCGTCCGGCAATTGGGTGATAAGCTGCTGCTGGCGATTTTCCGCCTCTTGTTCTTGCACGCTGACGACAGAATGCACCAACCCCGCAACATCGACCAGATCACGCGCAAGCATAATCACGCCATGTTCAAACCGGCTGACATCGAGCAAATCTTCGACAAGCTGGCGCATACGGTTTGTCACGTTTTCCAGCACAGGCATATGGCGCTCTAGGGTGTCCGGCTTTTTTTGTAGCAGATAGAGGCGTGTCTTTAAGTTGGTGATGGGTGTGCGTAGCTCGTGTGATGCATTGGCGATAAACCGTGCCTTTTGCTCTTCCAGGCGTTTTTCCGCGCTGATGTCGCGCAAGACGGTTACAGAGCCGATCAGCGATTGGTTTTGGTCGCGCACAAGCGTTGTCATCATCTCAACGTCAATCACGAAACCGTCACGCTGGCGTATCTTGGATCGCCTGCGGTGTTGCCCGTGCGCCATCAGCCGCGCTTCATAATCCGCGCTGAAGTCTTCGTAAGGCTCATCCCCTGTATGGATGACTTCCCAGATGGCGGGTTGCGTCAACCATGTCGTTTCATTATAGCCGCTCATGTTGACCAAGGCTTTATTCACATACAAGATTTGCCCAGTAAACGCCGTATACGCCACGCCTTCGACCATGCCATCTAAGATAATTTGGAGTTGGGCACGTTCGGCTTCAAGCTGTTGGGTACGCTCCGCCACCCGCTTCTGGAGTTCGCTGGCGTGTTGTTGTACTTCGCTAAATAAGCGGGCGTTCTGGATGGCGATCCCGGCTTGGCTGGAAAAAGCCTGGATTTGGTCGGCGCTTTCCTCAGAAAAAACTTCGGTATCCTTGCTGGCGACACTCAAGAAACCGATCACGCGGTTATCTACCATAATCGGCACGGTTAAAAAGCTGCGCACCCACTCCATACCCGTCCAATTACGCCAACGATTATCCAATTGGACATCCGCCAGCACAATCGGTTGGCGCGTCTGCATCACCTCGCTAAAGAGCGGCGCTTGATCCAGCGCGTATTTATCATTGCTAAAAGCCCTCACCATTTCTTCGCCCTTGTTGTAGATATGATAGCGAATGACGCGAACATACAGCATATCTTCAATTAAGCTGATGCCGCCGAGGCTCTGCTGTGGCAAGAATTGCATCACGCGCTCAAGAATGAGGTCAAGCACATCGGTTAGCTCTAGCGTCTTACTGAGTGTCAAAGCGACATCGCGCAGGGCTTCGGCCAGTTTGCGCTGTTCGCGTTCGGCTTGTTCCGCCCGTTCGCGCTCTTGGATTTGCTCACGTAGCACCTCATTAGCGTGGGTAAGCTCAATGGTGCGTTCGCGGACGCGATGCTCAAGCAGTTCGTTGGTGCGCTGCAAGGCGAACTCCGCACCTTTAATCTCGCTGATGTCCGTCGCCACGCCGACAAGCTGATAGGTGTGCTTGTCAATCTGCGTAATCTTCACCTCTTCTCGCAGCCACCGCAGCCGTTTTTCTGCATCCAAGCAGCGAAACTCTACAGCGTAGCTCTTGCGTCCGCCCAGGATGTATGCGTCGGTAATTTTTTTTAGCTCGTCATATTCTTCGGCGACAATCGCATCCTCCCAGGCTTTAGCATAAGACACCATTGGTGATGTGTTGAGCGGCAAAAAGCTCTGGGCGGCATCCTCATCAATGACCTGTAAATCCCACTCGGTTTTATCGTCATCCACCACATAAGCCGATGCCTGCCACAACACACACGACGCACCGCGTACCACATCCGCGAGATGATTTTGCACGCGCTTAATCTCGGTGATGTCGCGGTTGATGCCGATCATCCCCACGATGCGATCATATTTATTGCGCAGCGGCAAGCGCGTGATAAGCACCCATTGCGGCTCCCCGCGCACCGGGTCGAGATACGTGATCTCGTGGTTCTGGATGGTTTCTCCATGTGAAACAACCCGATGCTGCAAATCTACCAACGTTTTTTGAATATCCGCCGGGTAGCGGTGCATAATGGCGTTATGATGCAGGCTCTTGGCTTGGTTAACACCGGCGTTGTGCAGCAAGGTTTTATTCGCCGTGACGATATAGCCTTCATCATCTTCAATAAATACTTCGTTCGGCAGGCGATCAATCAACGTGCGCAAAAGATTGCGCTCCTCATCAAGGCTAGCTTCAATCTGTTGGCGCTCCACGATTTGATCGCGCAAGGAGATATTCGCCCGGCGCAATTCTATTGTGCGTTCTTCAACCCGTTGTTCGAGCGTTTCCGTATAGCGCACGATGTTCGCGTGGAGGTGCGCGTTTTGGATAGCGATGCTGGCTTGGTTGGCGAAGGCCATCAAGCTCTGGGCTTGCTGTGTGTTAAAGGCAAAGGAAATCGGATGATCAAGATTGATAAAGCCGATCACTCGCCCATCGGCGATCATCGGCGCACCGAGATAAGATTGAATCCACTGGGCAGAAGGCACGCTATGATCCCAATTCTCGTCATGCGGTAAATCGACAATTGCCATTGGTTCGTGGGTATCCCGCATGGCCTTGAGGTTGGGTGTAGTCTCAATCGACAAGCGCAAGGCGCGGTTAATCGTATAGGTTTCGTTATAGCCCACCGCCCCGGCGACAACGACTGTGTCTTTTTGCGCCTCATCAACGAGCATCACATTCGCCATACTCGCGGGGAAGACCTTGGTCACTTGCTCTAAGATGCGATTGACCACCGCTTGCGGTTCGAGCGTGCTGTTGAGCGCCGCCGCCCCTTCGATCAAGGCTTCCGCTAAGACGCGCTGCTGATGCTCCGCGCTTTCGATCACCTTGCGCGGCCCCACATCCCGGATGAAATTGAGCAAGGCCCGGCGGCCTTCGTAGATAAACAACCGCGTGCTAACCTCACCATGAAGCAGATCATTCTGCTTGCTGATGAAGTTCTGTTCGTAAATGTAATGCCCTTTGGTAGAAATATGGTGTATCGTTTTTGAGTCGTCGATTTCGTCGACAAATTCGATGTCTTTG
>DAOTTT010000479.1:0-7560 GCA_034437635.1 Anaerolineae bacterium
GTATTCAAGTGTCAGGCTTTCTTCCACGCCTTGTTCGATGAATTGTTGTAGGCGAGCTTGATCCCACATGGCCTTACCCTATAAATCCGGTTTTTGAGCAGTGATGCTAAACATCAATGGTAGCACAGGTTTGTTGTCGGGTAAGACCATTCGACGGCCTGCACGCTCTATCATATTCGGGAAGGGCTTAAAGCCATTGCTATATGGATACTCTTGAACGCTGGTGAGCGTCAAACCGGCTTGGATGAGCGCGTTGAGGTGGTCGGCCAAGCCCCAAGCGAATTCATGTGCGGGGTGTGGGTTTTGCCAATGGGCGGTGTCAGCTACAGATTGCCCGTCGAGCGTTAAGCCACTGCCGGATTCACCGACATAATCGCCCACGCCTTCCGATGGGATGTGCTGGCCGCCCATGTAATCATAGGCTAATGACCAATCACGCTCAAACATCATCGCGGCGGGGTGGAATTCGATCATCACAAAGCGGCCTCCCGGCTTGATCGCCGCAGCGATACCTTTGCCCCATATGGTAAGGTCGCTCAACCAAGGGGTCGCGCCGTATGATGTGAAGACCACATCATATCGCTGTGTGTTGGTCGCAAACCACGCGAACAGATCAGCGCGGATAAACTGCGCAGCGATGCCGCTATCCTGCGCGAGTTGCCGGGCGAAGGTGATGGCTTCATCGCTGATGTCCACGCCGGTAACGTCCGCGTAGTGGTGCTTGGCGATGCTTAAGCTGTCTTGCCCGGCGTTGCATTGCAGATGAAGCAATTGTTGGCCGCGCAAGTCACCGAGCAGGGCTTTTTCCTCCGGGAAAAGTGTATCGCCGCCGTTTTTTAAGAACGCCGCTTGGTCGCCTTTATGCTGATTATGGCGTTGGGTGGCGGCGTTCCAAGAGAGGCGATTAGCTTCGTGTTGTGCGTTTGTCATGATTGTGCGTTAACTTGATTATAATATTCTTCATCGAAATTATGCGGGTTCTTGATGAGGTGGTAAATGGCACGGTCATCTTCCCGCTTATAGTCGGGTAACTTGCCGCCGCGTGGGTGTACAATCTGGTAGATTGGCGGGGCCATGCGCGGGAGTGTCAAGCGGAAGAACACCCCGCCGGCTGAGCGTTTGCGGCTACCGTCGAGTGTCAACATTCCTTCGCCGTTATAAAGCTCGATCGCTTCTTCAAGAATAGCGTTGACGAATGCGTGCCCACATAACAACACCATCGTATGAATGCGGCGCACTGGCTTACGGATGTCTTCGCCCAACGTTTTACAGATGCCTTCCGCTGTTTGGCGGGCTTTTTTCGATAATCCGCGCTCGATAACATCTGCATCAAGATCAGGATAGCTCACCGCTAGGCGTAGGCCGTTGACCTCAACACCGTTGAGTTGTTGATTGGCTTTAGTTGCTGCTTTTTCCGCGCTCATTGTGACATGAGCTGCGGGGACATTAAAGCGTTCGTTGTGGACAAAGGTAATCTCGCTGATGTCGCCAAAAGGTTCAAACAGTTCCTTTAAAGTTTCTTCGGTAACGTCTTGTGTAATGTTGGCTACATAGAGCGTTTCGCGTCCCATATGATCCCCTCGTATTTGTGAGTACATCGCAATATGCTTAATATTATAACAGTCTCACTTAAGTATTACATACGGAAATTGCCATATTGTGGCCGTGGTTGTGTTGCCCAGATGTCGTTATAAGATGCGCTCAGACCGACGGTTAGTGCCATGCGCGTATCACGCGGGTCGATGAGGCCATCGTCCATAATGCGGGCGGTCATATAATATGGATCGGATTCTTGCTCGAATTTGGCGCGTACCATGTATTTCATGCCTTCGAGTTGCTCCATATCTGGTTCTTGCCCACGACGGCGGGCGGCGGCTTCTTGCACGATACCCAGTACCCCGGCGGCTTGTTCTGCGCCCATGACACTGGTACGGCTTGTGGGCCATGCTAGCAGCAGGCGCGGGTCGTAAGGACGGCCACACATCGCATAATAACCGGCACCGTAAGCGCCGCCGACGAGTACGGTAAATTGTGGCACGTTACTGTTGGCAACAGCGTTAATCATCTGGCTGCCATGCTTGATGATGCCGCCTTCTTCGTACTTGCGTCCGACCATAAACCCGGTGATGTTTTGCAGGTAGATCAACGGGGTGCGGCTGTGGTTGCACACTTGGATAAACTGCGTGGCTTTATTGGCACTGTCGGAAAATAAGATGCCGTTATTGGCGAGAATACCAACGGGAAAGCCGTTAATGTGGGCGTGCCCGGTGACGAGCGTCTTGCCATAATCCGGCTTAAATTCGTCAAAGCGCGATCCATCGACAATACGTGCGATGACTTCGCGCATATCCAACGGTTTACGGATGGTGTCAATCGGCACGATGCCGAGTAGCTCGTCTGGGTCATAGGCGGGGGCTTCTGGCGTGCGCAGATGAGCATGGATAGTCTTCTGCCAGTTCAAACGGGCGACAATATCGCGGCCAATGCGCAGCGCGTCGGCATCGTCTTCTGCGATGTAATCCACCAGACCAGAGACTTCCGCGTGCATGGTCGTCCCGCCGAGTGATTCCTCATCGACTTCTTCGCCAGTCGCCATCTTGACGAGGGGCGGCCCACCCAAGAAGGCCATCGCCTTACCGCGTACAAACACTGTGTAGTCGCTCAAACCGGGGATGTATGCGCCGCCTGCGGTGCTATTGCCAAAGACAATCGCAATCTGTGGGATGCCGAGGGCGCTCATTTGGGCTTGATTGGCAAAGGTGCGCCCCCCCGGGACGAATATCTCGGCTTGATGCGGTAGGTTTGCCCCACCCGATTCAACGAGGTAGACCGTTGGCAGGCGATTTGTGCGGGCGATTTCCTGAGCGCGGAGTGTCTTTTGCAGCGTAACGGGATAGGTGGTGCCCCCTTTGACGGTGGCTTCGTTACAAGAGATCATCACGTCTACGCCGTTGATTTGCCCAATGCCGCTAATTGTGCCTGCGCCGGGCGAATCATTGTCGTACATATCCCACGCGGCCAATGTGGAAAGCTCGAAGAACGGTGCGCCGGGGTCTAAGATGCGCTCAACACGCTCCCTGGGGAGCAGCTTTTCTCGCTCTAGGTGACGCTTGCGGGCGCGTTCGCTCCCACCTTGGCGTACTTGTGCTTGACGTTCTTGCAGTGTTTCAACAAGGGCGCAATTGTGTTCGTAATTTGTGCGATAGTCATCGCTTTTTGCATTAATTTTTGTTTCAATAACGGGCATTTTAAGTAACCTTTAGTACGGTAAGCTCACAAAAAATGTCGTGCCTTCACCGAGCTTACTTTCCACCCGGATTTTACCGTTATGGAGTTCTACTAAGCGTTTGACGATGGCTAAACCCAACCCTGTCCCTTCGATGCTGTCTGTTTCTGGCCGCCGGATGCGGTAAAAACGCTCGAAGATATGCGCTTGGTCTTCCGGGCTGATGCCTAAGCCGGTATCTTGAACGCCTATGCGCAGTGTTGCGCCGCGTGCTTCGGTAAAGACATGCACATTGCCTTCTGGCGGTGTGTATTTTATCGCATTTGTGATCAAATTGTTGAAAATCTGTGAGAGGCGGGTTTCATCACCGCTGATTTTTGAGTCGGCCTCAGTGAAATTATACGTGAGGCTGATGGCTTTTTGCTGGGCCATCGTGCGGCTGTCTTCGATACAGCCCTGCAAGACGCGGTGTAAATCAACCGGCGCGGGTTTAATTTCTTCTTCGGACTCGAACCGCGCAATATCAAGCAGATCATCAATCAGGCTCTGCATGTTGTTGATGCCATTATCCAGACGGTTGAGATAATTGATGGACGTGGCATCAAATGTGTTTTTCATACGGATGAGATCAACATAACCGCGCATCACGGAGAGGGGTTGCTTAAGGTCATGGGATACAGTGGCGATGAGGTCGTTTTTCAATTGATCGGTTTCACGATCAGGTGTTACATCTTGCATAACGATGGCGCAACCAATGTTCTGCATAGGGATAATGCGAACTTGGTAGGTTCGTTCGTTATCGAGTTCAAGATTTTCCATCTGCTGCTCGTTTTGCTCTATGGAGCGATAATAGAGTTTATTGAGTGCGTCAATGGTGATGGTATCGTTAAATAGGGCGTTACGATAATCCCGGTTGGGGTAGAGCCGCAGCGCGTTTAATGCTGATTGGCTAATCATCGTAATTTTATCTTGGGTGTCTACGACAATGACAATATCCGCAATGCTGTTGAGAATGGTTGTCAGTCGGCGGCGTTCGCGCTCGGTTTCCTCAAACAAGCGGGCGTTATCAATGGCATAACCGGCACGCCCGGCCAACTTCGTCATAAAACTTAAATGCGATTGGTTGAAGCCGTCGATGTGGCGGCTTTCCAGCATGATAACAGCGACGACTTGCTCATCCCGGATGACGGGCACTGCAATCTGTGAGCGGACATGCGAGTCAACCCAACCGCGTTCTTTATCCTGGCGGACATCGCGCACGATTTCCATCGTGCCCTTTCTGGCGACACGATGACTGATGGTGTTTTGGTGGTCGCCGCGCTTCTCTGCGATGGCTTCATCGCTTATGACATAGCCATAATTCCGCATAAAGTTTAGCTTGTCATTTTTTGTATCGTATAGGCTGATAGTGGCGTTGCTAGCGTTAGTAAAGCGCAATGCCCAGTCCAGCATCATATCAAAGACGCGCTCTAATGTGATCGTCTCGCTGAGTTCTTGGTCAATTTGATGTAAGATGCTGATTTCTTGGATATTATCCGAGAGGCGCTTAATTTCTTCCTCAAATTGGCCGATGTTGCGCAATAGTGCGCCGCAATTTTTAGCGAAGGTGCCATAAAGATCATAGTCGAGTTCGCTCAAGCTCTGGCTATCCTGTGCTTTGATGATAAGCACGCCCATTAAATGCTTGTGGGCCATCATCGGCAAGCTGATGAAGTTCTCAAATTGATAGGCTTCGATGAGCTTGCGTAGGCTGGTATCCGGCAACATAATAACCTCCGCGAAAAACGGATGCCCGGCTAACCATGCGCTACCAGTGGGGTCGTTTTCAATGTCATCCAGGGGTAAGGTAGACATCATTTCCTGATCGGGCTTGATATTCGCAGCGCCTATCGTCAGGTATTTGCCATCATTACTCATGATGATTATGGTGGTATTAGGTCGGATGTCTTCCACCGTAGCGATCATTTTTTGGTAGAGTTGGTCACGGTCACGGATAAGTGCCATGTTTGCTGTTGCCTGCTGGATCTTGCGCAGTTGATTTAAGTAATCGCGTGCTTTATCCAACGATTGGATTTTATCGGTCGCAGTCACGAAAGATCCTAAAATACTCACAGAAAATAAGATAAGGCTATTATAGTATTGTTTGGCGTTCTAGGAAATTAATTTGCCTGAGACTATGAGCCGTTCTATAATGCAATAGGCATGCTAAATAAAGGGTTTAACAATGAGTTTTGACGATTTCGCTGAAAAAATGCGTAAAAAGAAATCCAGCCAGCAACAACAAAGTATGGAAAACAAGCCCTACGACTTCCAAGAGTCGTATCGCATACGAGCGAAAATGCTTGGGGTGCTGCTGCGCGATGCACGGGTGAGTGCCGCCCGTACATTGGAAGATTGTGCGCGTTTGCTCAGTATTGAACCGGCACAAATGGAAGCCTGGGAAGTAGGCGATAGCGTGCCGACTTTGCCCCAGCTAGAGCTTTTGGCGTATTATCTCGATGTGCCAGTCAGTCACTTTTGGGGGTTGGAGACGACTAAAATCTCACGCGCTGGACGCGAGCATGTCCAGCCGGAGTATGTTTCGCTGCGCAATCGTATGATCGGCGCGATGCTGCGACAAGCACGCGAAGAAGCCGAGATGAGTATTGAGAATGTCGCTGAGGCGACCGCGCTTGACGCTGCACTCATCCAGCAATACGAGACAGGCGATGTATCGCCGCCTATGCACGAACTAAGCGTGCTTTCTGCTACACTGGATAAAAATGTCAGTTACTTTGTGGAAAACAGTGGACAGATCGGCGAGTTGCTGGCTATGCGCGAAGCCTGGAAGCACTTTGCTGATTTACCGGAGGATGTACGCGCCTTTGCCGCTGACCCCAAAAATATCGGGTTTATCCATATTGCGGTTATGTTAAGCCATATGCCCGCCGAGCGCCTGCGCGAAGTTGGCGCAAGTATCCTTGATATTACGATGTAAATAGACCAATAGGAGCTGTCATGACATCAGACGCAAAAGCCTTGCAAGCGCAAGGCGTTAAGCTCTACGAACAACAGGATTATGAGGCTGCTGCCCGCGTGTTTAAGCAAGCAAGCGATGCCTTCGACGCTGCTGGACAGCCCGATATGGCGGCAGAAATGCAGACGAATATCGGACTTGTACATCGTGCGCTTGGGGAGCATCAGCAAGCCCTGGATACGATGCAGCAAGCGTTAGAGACTTTTAAAGAAACTAATGACACGTTACGCTTGGCGCAGGTATTCGGCAATATGGGCGGCGTATACCTAGAAATTGGTGATAAAGAACAAGCCTATAACTGCTATCGTCAAGCAGCAGACGGCTTTTTGGAAGTGGGCGAGCGCAAAATGTACGGTGAAACCATGCTGGCAATCGCTAAAGTCCAGTTTAAAGATGGCAAGATCTGGCCGGCTGCGGCTACCTATGAAGTCGGCCTGGAGTATCTGGATCGGTTGACGATGAGCCAGAAGGTACTGCAACGCTTAATTGGCTTCCGCAACCGCTTAACAGGGAGCTCTCAATATAAACCTGAGATGAAAGAAAATAAAGAAGATCCATCGTAGATTAGCCTTTGGAACCGCCGCCCGGCGGTTTTTTTTATTCCCTATGAGAATTGTCTGAAGATTGATTGCACATTGGTCTTATTTGGCCTATGGTGTGTTCGCTACGATAGTAGCGTTCTGCCTAAAAGTAAGGACGTAAGATATGGCAGCAGAATTCTCAACTGGTAAAGTTTATAATACTAATCGAACAAATCCCCTGCGATTTATTTTGTCGCATATGGCACGGCACCCCTTTGTGGCGATTATGCTTTTGATTGGCGCGGCGAGTAATGCGTTATTGGCCGCCGCTGTGCCTACGTATATCGGCGAAGCCTTTAACGCGCTGACGGCGACAAACCCCTTGTCTTCGGCCTTGGACGTTGGCCGCTTTTTCCCAGGGACAACGCCTTTCCCGCCGGGTGCGCTGGACTTTGTGGCGTTGATGGGCTTGGCGATCATTATTTCTCAGACGACACGCGGCGCATTACAGTTGATGCGCAATGCCTCTGCGGAGACGTTCGGCCAGCGGATTGAACGCGATGTGCGCGATGAGTTGTATTCCAGCTTATTGGGCAAAAGCATGACCTTCCATGATTATTATCCCGTTGGGGAAATTATGGCGCGGGTGACGAATGACGTGCGCGAAGTCAACTTGATGATGAACCCTGGCGTTAATCTTCTCATTGGTTCTGGCATGTTTCTTCTTGCGCCGGTGCTGTTTTCGCCATTTATCCATCCCACGTTGATTTTAGTGCCGCTGCTGTTTGTCATCACGC
>DAOTTT010000480.1:0-10490 GCA_034437635.1 Anaerolineae bacterium
GGGTGAGGACAAAGGGATCACCACATCACGAAGCGTTTATTCTCTGGAAAAGCCTAAGCGTTATGTTAGCAGGGAAAATGTAAACCCAAAGCGCCCCCACAGGAGAGCGCCTTTATCTAACGAGGGCTTAAGCTAGATGCGGCTGATGTAGCCACTCTCTATCAAGTAGTCGATAATCTTATGTGCGTTTTCTTCCGGTGTTGCATCGACTGTGGTCAAGCGGATTTCTGGATGTTGCGGCGCTTCATATGGATCATCGATCCCGGTAAAGTTTTTGATCTCCCCGGCGCGGGCTTTGGCGTACATGCCTTTCGTATCGCGCTCCTCACAGACGGCCAGCGGTGTATCAACGAAGATTTCAACAAAGTTTTCGCCAACCATGCGGCGCACATCATCGCGGGTGGCCTTGTACGGGCTGATGGCCGCGCAGATCACCGAGCCGCCGTGCCGGGCGACTTCCGCCGCGACAAACCCAATGCGGCGAATGTTGGTGTCACGGTCTTCTTTGCTAAAGCCCAAGCCTTTGCTCAGGTGCTTGCGCACGATGTCGCCATCCAGCAAGGTCGCTTGCCGCCCATGTTCGAGCATCAACGAAGCCAGCACTTCCGCCGTCGTGGATTTGCCGGAACCGCTCAACCCGGTGAACCACAGGCAAACGCCCTGGCGTATTCTAGGCGGGTAAGCGTCCGCCAAGATTTCCGCTACTTCTGTATGCGTGAACCAGGTCGGCAACGGCACGCCCTTACCCAAGTAATTCTCGCGGACTTGTGTCCCGCTGATTTGCAGCGTCTTTGCGCCTTCCGGCACTTTGGAGATTTCTTCGTAGCGGTCTTCGTCTTCTAAGTAAACGACCATCTTGAACGGCACAACGCTCACGCCGATTTCTTCCGCGTGCTTTTCTGCGAGTTCTTGCGCGTCATATGCGCCGTAGAACGGCTCACCTTGCGAGTTCTTGCCGGGGCCAGCGTGGTCGCGGCCAACGATGAAGTGCGACACGCCATAGTTACGGCGGATAATCATGTGCCAGAGCGCCTCGCGTGGGCCGCCCATACGCATCGCCAGCGGCAGCAGGGAGAGCACAACCGGCGTATTCTCGTAGTGATTTTCCACGAGTGCCTTATATGTGCGAACGCGGGTGTAGTGATCGACATCGCCCGGCTTGGTCTTGCCGACGACCGGATGGAGTAACAATGTACCGTCAATGGCATTGGCCGCCCGCTTGGTGATTTCCTCATGGGCGCGGTGCATGGGGTTGCGCGTCTGGAAGGCGATGACCTTACGTGCGCCGCGTTCTTCGAGCGCAGCGCGGGTTTCCGCCGGGGTGCGGCGCAGTTCCGCGAAGTCGTAATGTGTGGGCAGTTGCAACACTTGCAGCGTACCGGCAATAAACCGCTTGGATAAGCGATGTAGTTGCGCCACTGCCGGGTGGCGGGTATCCGTCGTGCCGAAGACCTTGGTCGCCATCTCCTCAAGATCCCATTCGTAAATGTCCTCAACGGTCATGATCGCCAGCAGATTATTACGCTCATCGGCCAGGGCAACATCGGCATGGAGCGAAAGCCGCATGTCATCCGGCACGGACAGCGTAATCGGCATTGGGAAAAGCGTCCCATCCACCAAGCGCATGTTATCCAGCACGGATTGATAATCCGCTTGGTTCATGAAGCCCGCCAACGGCGAGAAGCCACCAACAGCCAGTAATTCCAAGTCATATAAGGTTTGCTGCGATAAATTAACGACAGGGAGCGTCTTGGCGTATCCTGTCTTTTCTTCCAATTCGTCGGAAGACACCAAAAGATTGACCAACTCGCCACCGTAGGGGGTATTGAGTGTGATTCGTTCTTGATCTTGTAGCACGATATTTTGCCTCTTTATGGAACTTTTGTCATTTGACTGTTGTCATATCGTACAGAACAGATAGAAATTGCTAAAGGGTCAAACCGCCGCTTGCAAACTTCAGCGTCACGCGCTATGGTTTGCCGGATAACAATGTAACGAGGCATCCTGTGGGTAAACATCTGAGCTTAGACGCGGCCATCGACCAACGCCAAGCCCTCCGCGCTGACGGGCAAACAGTCGTCTTTACAAATGGGCATTTTGATCTGCTCCATATTGGCCATCTGGATTATTTAGAGAAGGCACGGGCATTAGGCGATGCGCTGTTTGTCGGCATCAATGGCGACCCAGCGACGACGACCTTAAAAGGAACCGGGCGGCCTATTGTCCCGGCGGTGGAACGCGCCCGCCTGCTGGCGGCGCTCATCCCGGTGACGGCAGTTATCATCTTTGAGAATGACACCGCCCATGCACTTATTGATTTCCTACGCCCGGATATTTACGTCAAAGGCGGGGACTATGCCCATAAGCCCTTGCCAGAACGCGCCGCTGTAGAAGCCTATGGCGGCCAAGTCGCACTTATTGACTACCTACCCAACCATAGCACCACCCAAATGATCGCCAAGATCAAAGCATTGCCGGATTATTAACCCTATGACCTCAATAGATCCGACATCTGCCGATGTCGTGCAAGAAACGCAGGCAGAGACGAACGCCGGGGTCGCCCGCGCAACGGGCGTTTTGGCACTTGGCAATATCATCAGCCGTGTATTTGGCTTGCTACGCGAGATTGTGTTGACCAATCTCTTCGGCGCATCCGCCGCGACCGATGCCTTTAAGATCGCCATTCTCGTACCCAAGACCGTCTATGATCTGCTCATCGCCGGGCATGTCAACGGCGCGATTATCCCCGTGTTGAGCGAAGTCGCGGAGCGCGACGGCAAAGCGGCGCTCTGGCGCTTAATCAGCGTTCTGTTAAGCATGATAACGGTCATTATGGCGGTGTTAGTTTTAATCTTGCAGGTGGCTGCGCCTGTCGTCGTGACGATCTTCGGCGGTGGCAGCGACAGCACCACACAATCGCTCGCGGTGGATTTGCTGCGGCTGACTTCCCCCGGCTTGATCTTCATGGGGATGTTTTCCATCCTCAGCGGCACGTTATACGCGCTGCGGTCGTTTACATGGCCGGCCTTCGCCACTGCGACGTTTAACGGCGTGATTGTGGTCATCGCGTTGCTGTTTTCCCCACCACCCCAGATCATGACAGAGATTGAAGACGGCTATCGGGTGGTGTTTACCGTCGCCCGCCCCCAAAGCGGCATCACCGTGATGGCTGTCGGTTGGTTGTTGGGGTCTATCGCCTATGTGCTGCTGCAATTGCCCGGCTTACGTGGCGCGAAGATCCGGCCAACGCTCAACTGGCGACACCCGGCACTACGACGCATCGGCGTGCTGTATATCCCGGTGATGTTCTCATTGGTGATGGACACGTTGATTATCCGCCCATTTAGCTATAATCTCGCCAGCCAAACCGGACGCGCCAGCATTAGTTATATGGATTGGGCGACGACGCTCATTCAATTTCCACAAGGCTTAGTGGCAACAGCGATCAGCGTGGCGATTTTGCCGACGCTTGCGCGGCAATCCGCACTGATGACGGATAACCCCGACGACGAAAACCGCTCAGTGTTCAAAAATACGCTTGGGCTAGGGATGCGCCTGGCGATTTCGCTCATCCTCCCGGCGACGGTGGGCTTATTCGTGTTGGCAACGCCCATCATCGCCTTGCTGTTCCAGGGGGGCGCGTTCTTAGCGGAAGACACCGCAATGACCGCAACCGTGTTGCGCTTCTATTTGATCGGCTTGCCTTTTGCCGCCGTTGACTTATTGCTCGTTTATGCGTTTTACGCCCGGCAGGATACGCTCACCCCGGCGTTGATCGGCCTATTCAGTTTGTTGGTTTATATGGGGGTGGCGTTGTTGCTCATGCCGGAGCTTGGCCTCTTAAGCCTTATGGTCGCCGATAGCGTCAAGCACATTGTCCATGCTGCCATCAGCGCCTATCTGCTCAATAAGCGCCTGGGCGGTTTCGGGGAGCAGCAAATCTGGATTACCATTATTAAGAGTGGGGTCGCGGTGATGATTATGGGCGCGGTGGCCGTGCTTCTACTGCCGGTAATGACGGACCTCATCGGTGAGGGCGGCACCCTACGCGAAGCCCTGTTGGTTATCAGCGTGGGCGGCATCAGCGCGTTGCTCTTTAGCATGTTAGCTGTCGCCCTGCGCATTGAAGAATGGCGCTGGTTCTTCCAGACGTTGCGCAGCAAATTAACCAGACGTTAACACTTCTCCAATAAAAGTTAATGTAGAATAAAGGTGTAAATAGATTTTATCAAATAAACAAGGAAAGGGCTTTATGTTTGTTCAAACGCTCCTGCTCAACCTACCGCCGGAGACAGAAGCAAATTTTGACGCCGCATTCCACACATATTATCTAAGTGAATTGCAACAATGCGCTGGCTTCGCCTTCAGTACATTGGTTGACGAAGGCGAAAATCACTTCAAATTATTGATTTACTGGGAGAACCGGGGACAATGTCAATGCGCCCGCTGTAATGGGCAGTTGGTGGCAGCCACGCTTCAGCTTGCGGCGGCAGTACCCGGCTTGGCAATTAAAACCGTACCGAATGCACGCGCCGCTGTCGTTATCTAACGATGGTACGGATTTCCTAACTAATCGTAGAATTTTACGCGGTTTGGTCGCTATAATAAGGTTATCAACTATCGTTAGCCTTCTCGCAGGACGACCCAATGAGAGATAAACGCCCTGTAGACCAACTCAGCATTGAAGAATTAGAGCGCGTACTTGCCATCCGCAAGCGCGAAGCCCGCCAAAAACAACTGCGGCGGATGAAAAAAGAGGGGCGCGTCGTCACACCGCAAGCAACGCCGTCGCCGCGCCCCCAAGTTGATCTACCACCAGAGTTAGCCAACGCCGTAGACCCAGCGGAAAAACATCTCAACGGCAGCGTACCGTCGCAACCTGTCGCCACACGCCCACCGCATAACGGCGCACCCGCCTTTGAGATCACACAAGAAGAAGTAGACCCGGTGTTACGCCGCCGCAAAGAAGAAGCCGAACGCACATGGCGGCGTTTCGTCAACGGAGCCTTGCTCATCGTAGAAGCGGCAGCCGTCATCGGCTTGATGGTGCTGGCGGTGATGCTGCTCGGCGCACGCGACGAACTACGCGACGTAACCGAACGCGAACAACAATCCGCCAATGCTACCCGCATGGCTAGCGTCCCCACGCTGGAGGCAACCGCCGTTTTGCGCGTGGACATCAACGACTGGGTGCTCCCTGGTGGGCATACCTTCCTGGAAAACGGACAACCCGTACAAAACACGCAGGAACTCGACGTAGCAGGCATCCCCGCGCACTTGCTCCCGCGTGTGCAGGAGCAATTGTTCAAGCCACAATTGAGCCGCCCACCCCGCACACCAGAAACCGCCATCGCCGTTAGCATCCCACGCCTGGGCTTGGATGAAACCATCGTCCAGGGGACAGATTGGGAAGCCCTTAAAGAGGGGGTCGGCCAGGTGCAAAATGGCGCAAGCCCTGCCGATGCAACGGGCAATGTCGTCTTAGCCGCCCATAACGACATCTACGGGCAGTTATTCCGCTATCTGGATCAAATGGCAGTCGGCGATGAGTTCAACATCCGCACGGAAACCGGCATCTACACGTATCGCGTCACCGGCTGGGACATTGTAGAACCCACCCAAGTCGAAGTGATGGATAACAGCGGCATCCCGACGGCCACGCTCATCAGTTGCTATCCCTATGGCGTTAACGATAAGCGTTATATCGTCTTTGCGGAGCGTGTAGGCTAGCAACATCGACACAAGACGATTATCATAGATATAATTACGCACTGAATAAGGAGAGCATTCTGTGGCTAAGAAACGCAGAAAGGGCAAGAAGCCAAATTTACCCCAAGCGACCATAGACCGCGCCCGTAGGCAGGCCGGGGTAGATGAGGACGACATACAAGACGACATCGAAGAAACCGTTGATGCGCAAGCGGACGAAGAAATTGAAGATGTTGAAGATGAAGCAACAGAATCACATTCTGGCGGCAACTCACGCCGGGCCGAGCGTGCCGCAGAGCGGGCGCGTCGGCGGGCGCGGGCGGCCCGCAGCCGTGATGCGGTGCGTGTTAGCTCGATGGGGCCTTCGCGCCGTAAAAACAAAGACGATGATCTTGACAATAGCATGATGGCGCAATTGCTGGCAAACCCGACTAAAATCGTCTCCCAAGAACAACTACAAGAAGAATACGGTTACGTCCTGCGCGATCTACGCAATATGTTCATCTTGGCGATTGTCCTCATGGTCGCATTGGTCTTGCTCGCACAATTTATCTAAGCGGACAAGATATGTTAATCTAAAAGGGCGCACCCAAGCGCCCTTTCGCTTATCGTTAGACCGGGAAAATTTGCATGTACGAAGATTGGCAACGTATACCCTATTTTGCCCAACTTAACCCGCACGCCCTCGATGAAATCAAAAAGCAAGCGCACCGCCGCGAGTATCAAGCCGGGGCGACCATCTTTGCCGAAGGCGATACATGCGCCGGGTTTCATATCGTCGTGGACGGCCTCGTGCGGATTTATCGCATCAACCACGAAGGCCGCCTGCACACGCTGAGTCTGCTGCGCCCGGTCGCGACGTTTAACGAAGTCGCCGCCATTGATGGCCGTCAGAACCCCTTCCACGCCGTCGCCGTGACGAACGTCACCGTGATGATCCTCAGCCATGCGCACCTGCTGGGGCTGCTCACCAGCGCCCCCGCTTTGCTGGAAAATTATGTGCAGCAACTCGCGCATCTTAACCGTGAATACATCGAGCGCCTAGAAGATATGACCTTTCGCTCTATTCCGTCGCGCCTCGCCAAGCTCTTTTTGCACGAAACAACCTACGCCGACCAGATCGCAGAGACACCAACCAAGCTCACACAAGAAGAAATCGCCGCGATTTTGGGCACGACACGCGAAGTCGTCGGGCGGGCATTACGTGGCCTACTCAACGCCGGGTTACTGCGCAAAGAAGGCCGTCAAGTTTTCATCGCTGACCGTGACCGCCTCGAAGTCCTCGCCCAAACCAACTCCCTCCCGGACACTACGCCCTCCAAAATTAACCAGGGTTAAAAAATTATACACAGAAGATGAAAATCAAGTAACCTTTTGCGAAAATCAGTTTTCAAATCCAACAAAAGTCACAGAAGCCCCCCGTTAATGCCAGGTATACTATGATTACAACTTTGGAAAATAGCGTGTTAAACACGTTTTATAAGGAGACTTTTTCTCATGACTCATATCATTACAAGCCTTTGCCTGCGTGACGGTGCCTGTGTAGAAGTTTGCCCGGTGGAATGCATTGTGCCCGGCCAACCGGAAAACGAATGGCCCTGGTACTTCATCGACCCGGATACCTGCATCGACTGCGGCGCGTGCATCCCGGAATGCCCGTTTGAAGCGATCTTCATCGAAGAAGAAGTCCCGACAGAGTACGCGATGGCCGAAGGCCAAGAACGCCTTGACTTCAACAGCAAAGAATTAGTCGCTTATGAAGGTGGCGAAGTGGTTGACCTAACCGAAGACATTCAACCCAACTACGATTTCTTCACTGATGGACCGGGCTACGACGCACTCGGCTAAGGCATCCACAATATGCAATGCAAAAGGACGCTCACATCTAAGCGTCCTTTTTGTTTATGCTAGAAGCGCACAATTAACTTACCGTTGGACTTGCCCGCCTGCATGTAATCCACCGCATCGACAATGGCATCCATGCCTTTAAACTCGGTCGGGTCGATCTGCACCATGAGTTTACCCTCTTGCAGCAAACCGCCCAACCGCGCCATATGGTCGGCCATGTGGTCACGCATGAAGTGATTGAGGAACATACTACGGATTGACGCGGACTTCATCAGCAAGCGCGTATAAATGCGCGGACGATTGACGAACTCCGGCGTGTCCTTATATTCGGTCACATAACCGATAATGACCAAGCGCCCTCTTACCGCGAGATGCTTGATACAGGTATCGAACATCGCCCGACCAACGGACTCATAGACCAGATCAACGCCGTTAGGATACTCCGCTTTGAGCACAGCGTCTAAATCTTCTTCTTTGTATTGGACGACACGATCACAGCCGATTGACTTGAGGAATTCGGCTTTTTCCGGGCTGCCACAGGTACCAATAACGTGATTGCCCGCCATCTTCGCCAGTTGGACGGCGATATGTCCGGTGCCACCTGCTGCCGCTGTAATTAAGACGGTTTCATCCGTGCCCATCTCACCGACAATTTCCAGGCCAAAGGAAGCTGTCAAACCGCTGAGGACAAGCGTCATGATCTCCGGTGAAGCCGCAGGCACGGGGAAAGCACGCTTGGCTGGCGTGACGAAATACTCCCGATACCCGCCACCCGTAGCAAGCGTCATTACCGGGTCACCGACTTTGAAGGTCGTTACTTCATCGCCAACGGCCACCACTTCGCCAATGGCCTCCGCGCCGAGGTCAATCGGCGGTTCTTGCCCCGGCGTATAATAGCCAGCGGTGATATTAGGGTCAGTTGCATTGACACCGGCATAATGATTTTTGATGACGATCTCGTGAGCGCGAGGCGTAGGGAAGGGTTCTTCGACAATCTCCACAGCAGCGGCGAAATCATTAGTATATTTTGTCGCAACGAGCTTGCGATACGTTTCTGGATGAGCCATAGAATTTATTCTCCAAAGGGTAAAATTTTGCCCCCTATTTTACCCTTGGATTATGAGGATTGCATCAATTCATCATCATGGATGCGCTCATCAGTATATTGCAGGATGTGCTTCACCAAGGCTTGATAATCCGTGTGGGCGCGGTTGGTCACGGCAATAACGGGTTGCCCACTCGCTCCAGTGAAAAACCCCGCGATGCGATATTGCCAGCCCAAGGCCGGAATAACCAACATAATGCCATCAGCGGGGTTGTAGTTACGCCGCCCGACAGCGATCTTACGTGTCACTTCGGCATCTTCGCTTGGCAGCAGCGGGAAGCGCGTCACCGCCGTAATCGCCGCCCAAGGCACCGCCACATCACGCCAGATCAACGGTTGCAAGACAAGTCCATCATCATTGATAGCCAACGCCGGGGCAACTGCCGTGCGCATCAGCAGCGGCAACGACAACACAGCCGCCACAACGCCCACCAGCAAAAACCCACCCGGCGCACCCGCCAGCACTAACAGCAAGAATAAAGGCAAAGCCAAAAGCAGCAGACAGGCCCCCAGAAATGATATAATCTGTGAAATACGGTCTATTGTTGGGCTAGGATGGGTGAATGTTTGCATTTTTATATCTCATTGGCAAATAGATAAAATCATAGCATAATATAAGGCAATTTTTTGTTTTTAACATCATGAAAAGATAAAGGTTTTTTATTATGTCTGACAACTTGCCCCCTCTCCCGCCGCCCCTTAATACACCATTGGTCTCGTCGCAACTAGATGACCGCAACCGCATTTTGATCTTCCGCTATCATAACGAACTCACATCGGAAAGCACGCGGCAAATGTACGAATATGCTTTCATGCTCATCAAAAAGGTCGGCCTGAACGTTGTGCGCGGGGTCATCTACGACTTTAGTGATGTCAAACGCTTTACCCGCAGCAACGCCACCGCCACCCAAAAAGGCAGTTTGACCATTAACGCCAAGGTTGATCTCAGCAAAATGCCGATCGCTATGGTCGCTAAGACGCTGCTCCAGGAGCAACATCTGAGCATCATCATGAGCACCACCCCCGGCGAAGATCGCAAGAAGATCGTCAGTTCTGTGCAGCAAGGTATCACCTTCATCGAGCAATGGCACATCAAGCAAAAAGAACAAGCAGAAAAAGAGACGCAAGAGTAACTACTCAGGTAAAGCCTATATCCCGCATCGGCTCAAAGCCGATGACTACATTAAACGCTAGGAAGCCTGTAAACGGGCTGTATAAAATTGATCTTTCGCGCTGACTAGCCCGTTTACGGGCTTTGCAGTGGGCTAGCTCCCGGTTAAAAACCGGGGCAGTATGCAAATCAGAGCATACCTGAGTAGTTACGTTTAATGGCGAAATCGTCGCCGTGAAGTGCCTCCTTGCTGATAGACTCAGCGAAAAACTGGACCTAATGCAATACCGCGCAGACACCCCCAAGACACTGCATAATTTAATCCAGCGCAGTATAGCATCTCATCCACGCGGTAGGTCGATGCTATACTGGAAGGCATATTAGACACACTATAGGGGGCAGGATGCGACACATCAGCGATAACGTTTACCGCGTGCCGACGCTAGGCGGCTTTGTGAATATGTACGTCATCGACACCGGCGATGGCTTGGCCGTCGTGGATACTGGAGTCGGAAAAGGCGCGATCAACGCCATAGAAAAGGGGCTTAAGTCGCACAATTTCGCTTGGGGTAATGTCAAGCATATTTTCATCACGCACTTCCACCCCGACCATACCGGCGGCTTACAGGAAATCCAGCGCCGCACCGACGCACAAACGCACATCCACACGCTGGACGCGCCCTATGTGCGCGGCGAACACAGCCCCGGCCCCCACGC
>DAOTTT010000481.1:0-7274 GCA_034437635.1 Anaerolineae bacterium
GAAGCGCATTGACCCATAGATAATCAATGGCATCGGCAGGAGCGCCATCCATGCGACAGTTGGCGCGACCAACATAAACAAGCCACCGATAATAATCACAGTAGTGCTAACCTGAAGCAAGTCATTCGCGCCGACATCTAAAAATCGCTCAAGCTGATTAACATCGTCATTGAGCACAGCCATTAAGCCACCGGTGCTTTGATCTTCATAGTAGGCCATTTCCAAGTCTTGTACATGGCCGTAGGTGTCTAATCGCAAAAAGTGCTGCATGTTCTGAGCTAAGTTGCGCCAGTAGACGCGGTGCATGTATTCAAACACCGACTCCATAATCCAGATAAATAGGGTAATCCCGGCGAGTACCCACAACTGATCGCTCACTGCGCTTACACCCAAATCAGCGATGAACGAGTCTTCACGACGGGTGACAATATCAACGGCGACACCAATAAGTATAGGTGGCGCGAGGTCAAACAGCTTATTTAAAATGGAGAATGACGACGCAATAAATACATCACGGCGGAAGTCGCGTGCATAGCGTAATAAACGAGCGAAGGGATGACCTTGTTGTGACATAACTCAAAACGCTTTCATTTGATGATAGGTGCGCACAACCTTAACCCAGATGGTTAAGTGCGCGGTGAAAATTCGGGTAGTGGTCACATATTGACTGATAGATTGTAATGATGGTATCCGTTCAGGGGGTAAGGCTTTCCCAGAGAATAAACGCTTCGTGATGTGGTGATACCTTTGCCAGGAGACTTAGGGTGAGGGCAAAATGGCGTTTTCCTGAACAGCTCATTATTTTCTTGGAACAGCCTAAGAAGGGCGGAAATTAACGCTCAACTGTGCAAGGGGAAGCCAGCAGAAGCGGGGCATCGCGCAGCCAGAATTAGCCGATGATTCACGTTTTGCAATTAGCCAATGACGCGACAGTGCCGCTAGTCACATCACCCATGCGCCTGAGCGCCACCCCACCAGGCATCTACCGCCCACGCTCAGCCAACATAACGCTGAACGCGATACGCTGTGGGTCTAGCCACATGACTAGGTCATACCATGAGGCGTAAGTCTAGCCATATGCCCGTTGTACTTTGGCCGTAAAAATCATACGCTATAAATGTGTTCTGATGAACACACTATATGGATACCGGCTAATGGTCCCCCCATAAAATCCCCTGCCTCTCATCTGTGGTCATCTATGGCAGGGGATTTGTTTTTATGGATAATAGACTCATAGTCATATCATAAGAGGGTTTGACATGAAGCAATTTTTAGTCGTGATAACATTCTTTCTATTGGCTTTTACTCATGTACAAGCACAAGATGAACTGGCCGCTACGCTAGAAGTTTTGGATGGCACGGTCACCGTCCAGCGCGTGGGCACCAGTACACCAATCGCAGTTTCCGTAGAAGCAATCGTTGGCGTGGGTGATGTCATCCGCACGGATGAAACTGGACGCGCTCGTATCACGTTCTTTGCCGATGGCACAGATACTGAACTGCTCCCCAATACGGAATACAGCATCGAACAATTTGAAGGCGATGATGAACAATTCAATCTAAGCGTGAGTGTGTTCGCCGGGCAAACTATACAACGGCTTTCGCGCATTGTAGATGCTAATTCGTCTTACGATGTCAACACGCCAAGCATGGCACTAGCCGCACGCGGCACCATCTTTTCTATCCGTGTGGAAGATGATGGGCGCAGCGGTATGATTGTCAGCGAAGGCATGGTTGTCGCAGATGATACCGCCGAAGTCCCTGCTGAGTTCGGTATCCGTGCAGATGAAGACAGCGGCCTGAGTGATGTCGTCCGCGCTAGTTCATTTGCAGAACTGGATGCCGCCTTAGACGGCTGCACCGCTAGCGTCAGCACCGTTGATGACACGCGCATCAATGTACGCCTGGGGCCATCATTGGATAATGCGCGTGTCGGAACTGTCGCCGCTGCTGATATTGGCGCATTCTTGGGCATCAACACAGATAGCACATGGTATCGTATCGCCTTCCGCGATAATTTCGGCTGGGTTTTGGCATCATCGGCCAACATTGAAGACACTTGCGCCGGGCTGCGCGTATTTGAAGACACACATCAAGAAGACCCGGCACTCTATAGCTTTATTGGTGATCCAATCGAGTTAGAACTCACACCGGAGCCAACACCACCCGAAGACACCGACAACAGCGACGAGTAAAACCGCATGGACAACCGCATATGGACACACACCGGACTATGGATTGGTCTGATGTGTGCGATTTTATTGATTCTAATGCAGGCGTTGGGCTTGCTGTCACAAGCCCGCTTGAGCATCAACAATATTTATTACAACGCACTCCCCACCAGCGACAATATTGTTCTTATCGCCATAGATGACACCAGCCTTAATGCTTATGGCCGTGCGCCGAATGAATGGTCACGCACCGTTTATGCTGATTTGATTGCTCAAACAGAAGGGGCGCGGATTATCGCATTTGACCTCATCTTCAGCGAAACGCAAGCCGGGGACGAAACCTTCGTTGAGGCTATACGCGCTGCACGCACCAGTGATACACGCACCCGCTTTGTCTTTGCGGCTTCTGGCGCACGGGTCGCCTTCCAGGATAGCGCATTGGAAGCATACCCTAACGCAGTGCAGATTAGCCGTACCCTACATCCAATCGACCCGCTGGCAGAAGTCGCCGACTATATCGGCTATGTCGATACCGTTGTCGATGTCGATGGCATGGTCAGACGGCAACCCTCCATAATTGAGGTCAACGACAGGGCGCAACTAGGTTTTAATTTGGCCGTCTACATGGCATATTTGCGTCTACCCGCAGCGGCACTATCAACGGTGGTTACGGCAGATGATAATACGCTCTATATGACACCAGAGCGCCCGATCCCAGTGGATGAGCGCGGCTTTTGGATGCAGCAATTCTTCGACCAAGCGGGGGGCGCTTTCCCTATTTACAATTTAGTCGATGTTGTGGAAGGCCGCATCCCGCCGGGCGCATTTGACGATAAAATCGTTATGGTCGGGTTGTACAACAGCACCGGGATCACAGACCGTTATCCAGTACCGGTGGCAACCAGTGGCACCACCATGTCCGGTGTAGAAATCCACGCTAATGCCATCGAAACGATCATCGCAAACGCCCCCTTAGCACCCTTCAACCCTATTGCACAATGGGCGATTATCGGCATTCTTGCGATCTTCAGCGGCGTGTTATACGTGGCTTATCGCTGGTATATCAAGCTGATGATGTGGACGCTTTTAACCGCCGGGTTTACCTTAGCGGCATTTTTTATATTCAGCGTTCAGCAACAAATCATCGACCTACTCTATGTGTGGTTGGCGCTGGCCTTACCTTTGGCCGCCGCCCTCTTGCTGGAAATCACCACAGAGATCAACCGTCGCCGTCAATCCGAGTTTTTGCTCAATAGCATTAGCCAAGTAGAAAAACAACGCCTCAAATTAGATCATATTTGGGCACTCTTGGCAGACGACATCCAGCGCATAGCCCCTAAAGCAACTGGCGTTCTGCTTTCCAATGACCATAAACCCTTGCAATGGGTCAACCTCCCTGATGCTAGCGTCCAGACCGATTTCTTATCTCAGCTTGATAAAAAACGTCAATACACCTTCACTTGGCAAGGGAAACAACACGGTCACTTATATTTAAGTGGCGATCTTTCCCGTAAAGCGGAAGACCAGCTTAACAAGCTCATCCGGCAGATTACCCCCGCCCTTGATAACGCGACTTTGTTTAAAGCCGTCAATCAACAAAACGAGACACTCGAAGCGATCTTCGCCACCACGCCGGAAAGTATCATTGTGTTGGACGAATACTTGACCATTGAACGTTATAATCAAGCATTCGACTTGTTGCTATCAGATGCAGCAATCGGTGAGTCGTTCGTAGACATCCTGACGACCAATGATAATACCCGCAGTGAGCTACGTGAGTCCTTCGCAGAAGGCTTGCCGTTTAAGTTTGAGATCAAGATACAAGCAAAGACGGTCAACATCGGTGCAGCGACCTTATCAGATCATGGGTGGGTGGTCGTCTTGGCTGATGTGACACGCCTAGCGGAGTTGAACACGCTCAAGACGCGCATGTTGCGCATGGCCTCCCACGATCTTAAAAACCCGCTTGCGCGTATCAGTGGCTTTGCTGAACTCATCAGCATGATGGAAGATCGCATTGATCAAAAGGTACATAATTACGTCAATTACATCAAAAGAGCAGGCGATGAGATGCTCGGCATCATTACCGACATCCTAGAGAGCGAGCAATTGCGCACAGGCAACTTACAAAAAGAGGTGTTGAACTTTGTGCAGATCACGCACGAGATCATCAGCCGCTACGAACCTGACATCGACCGCAAGCGCCAGTCATTTACATCAGACATTGCTGATGACATGATTGTTATGGTCGGCAACTATCGCCAGATTTCACAGGTAGTCAGCAATTTATTGAGTAACGCTATCAAATACACACCGGATGGCGGCCATATTCATGTCACACTGCACAATGACAATACGATGGCAAAGTTAGAAATCCGTGATGATGGTTATGGCATCTCGGAAGAAGCACAAGCCAAGTTGTTCACGGAGTTTTACCGCGTGCAAACCGACGAAACCGCACAGATTGAAGGCACCGGTTTAGGATTAAGTCTGGCTAAATCCGTTGTAGAAAATCATAATGGGCGTGTATGGGTAGAAAGTAAAGAAGGAGAAGGCAGTGCGTTCTTTGTAGAATTGCCTGTCTACAAAAGCATTAACCTATGATACGACTTTTGGTTTTGTTCATCTTGCTTGCACCGTTGACCGTCCATGCGCAAAACACCGATGACAACTTAGCCGCTATTGCACAGATTACATACAGCGATGTGACATTTCAACGTGATAACACCATCACCCCTATCGCCTTGCCAAGTGGCGCGACAACGCCCTTTGGCATAGGTGATACTTTACGGACAGATACAACTGGCCGCGTGTGGATCACCCTACCAGACATCGGACAGGTATTGATGCTGCCCGATAGCACAGTAACGCTGACGGTCTTTAACGAGACGACACTCAGCGCTGATGTTGAAGGTTTGGTCGCCTTCACATTTACCAACACTGCCATCAATCTTAATCTCAATACGGGGGATTTTACCGTCACAGCACCCGCAGCCGCCTTCGCTATTTGGAATAACCCGGATACACCAGATACGATCTTTGTCAGTGATGGAGAAGCTACCATCAACACAATAGAACAAGAGGAATATACGCTAAAGGCAGGGGACGGCTTCAATGCAGCGTATGAGGCTGTCGCAGAGCTAGAACCACCACTCAACGAAGCACGGCTTATTGCCAGTATTGCCGGTTGCGCAGGAGTCATCGACACCGATGATGATGAAAATCTGTTGGTACGGGCAGGTTCAGCAATAGACTCGCTATCAATGGGGGCAATCCCTGACGGGGATACCGTCGAAATTCTGGCGATTTCCGCAAATGATTTGCGCTACCGCGTCCAATATCTGAGTGATTTTGGTTGGGTAGAAGCCCTTGCAGTCGAGACAACCTGCGCAAATTTGCCGATATTGCCTGTGCCATATACGGAATACTTTCGCACAGCAATTGACATCACCAGGGCGGAAAGTAATTTTTTGATGCCATACTATGGCCCGCCACTCCAAGACCCTTGGTTTTATCGTTTTACCTCACTGGACAACGTGCCGGATTAGTCAATGAGGCCGTGTTGGTGCGCAACGGACACGGCCTCTGTCCGTGTGCTGACGTTGAGCTTGCTCAATATGCTGCTCACATGAAATTTGATCGTTGAGCGACTCACCGTGAGTTTTTCCGCAATTTGTCGATTGTTCAAACCTTGGCTCAACCATTCGAGCACTTCTAACTCCCGTTCAGATAGCTTAAAGTCCGTTTCTGGGGGTTCCGTTGTCAATTGGATTAACATGCGCGTGGCATCCGGTGCGAGCACAGTTTTCCCCTCATATGCATCGCGGATCGCCTGCGCCAGTTCATCAATCGAAATGTCCTTGAACAGATAGCTGGTCGCCCCCGCTTGTAGGGCTTGTTGCACTAATTTTTTATCATCACTATAGCTTGTCAGCGCAATGATGCGTATCTTGGGGTAATCTGCCAAAATATGCTGTGTCGCTTCAATCCCGCCCATCTCCGGCATGAGCATATCCATAATAATGACATCAGGCTGCAAGGCTGCACAGCGTTCGACTGCCTCGCGGCCATTGGCTGCTTCTCCCACAGGTTCTAAGTCGGGGAAGGCTTTAAGAAACATTGAATAGCCTTGACGAACAACTTGATGATCGTCAACGACCATCACCCTAATCTTTTTCGTCTCGCTCATGGGTTATACCTTTACATATTCCACATGGATTTGTGTACCCTGCCCCACATGACTATGAATATGGAGTTGGGCATCAATCTTATGGGCGCGTTCTTCCATAATGTTTAAACCAAAGTGGTTGGCCGGGACATCCTGCCGCGTAAAGCCGATACCATCATCTTCAATGGATAATTCAACGGCTTGAGGATGATCGATCAACGTGACATAGACAATGCGTGCTTGCGCATGTTTAATGACATTGTTGAGCGCTTCTTGTGCGATGCGATACAGCCCAACTTTAACATCCGGCGGTAACGTCAACGCCTCTGTGTGATCTTCAAGATGTATAGTCAGGTCGTCGATACGGTTACCCGTCGCATTAACCAAATGCCGCAACAAAACGTTGAGTTCTGTCTCTACAAGGGCTTGTGGCCTTAGCTCCATCAAAAGCGTGCGCATCTCCGCTAGAGCGCCTTTCGTCATGCGGTTGAGCTTGTCCAACCCTTGACGAACAGCATCTAAATCATGATCCATCAGCCGGGGCAAAGACTCCGCCATGAAGCTAGCGGAAAACAAGGTTTGACTAACGGCATCATGCAGATCACGCGCTAGACGTTGGCGTTCTTCGCGCGCGGCGATCTCCAGCGCATGTTCATATGCCTGTGCGTTGCGCACAGCGATAACAGCTTGATCAGCAAAAATTCGCAGACGATCCGCATGAAGCGCGTTAAAAAAGCCGCTCGTTTTGCTAAATAGCAGAATAAAGCCGATTACCCGCTCACTGAGCAAAATAGGCGCACCCAAAAAAGACTGCATAACATCAAAGCGGCGCTGCCATAACGAATGTTCTGGCAAAGTCGCGTGCCATAAGGGTTGACGACTCTGTGTGATATGATGCAAGTCATCAACATCAGCAATGGGCAAATGCAGTTTAC
>DAOTTT010000482.1:0-4304 GCA_034437635.1 Anaerolineae bacterium
GCGATCATAGAAGTCTATGCGCAGCGCCACGATGATCCAAATACGGCCACTGGGGGCAGTCGCCGCATGATAAAGTAAGTTGATAAACTGTTCACGCTGCTGGGGGGCATCGACCATCGTAAAAATTTCTTCGAATTGGTCAATGAAAAGGACAAATTGTTTGTCATCGTCCACGACAGCCTGATCAAAAATGGTGTGCAGGCTCTCAGGATCAGTCATTAACTGCGCATCGTCCACATCATCGAGATCGTGCGCGACAAAGAGCAGACTTTGACGTAATGCCGCTATAGGATCTTTGCCCGGCTCAATCTTTTGGATAATCCACTTGTGCGACCCTGGCAACCCATCATCACGCAATTTAGGGATTAACCCTGCTTTAACCACGCTGGACTTACCGCTACCACTCGCCCCGACCACGGCTACAAACCGTGCTTCTTGGCGCGTTTGCTCGTCACGCATGTGTTTGAGCAAACGCTCAATGAATGTATCGCGTCCAAAATAATAAGGCGCGTCAAATTCATCAAAGCTACGCAAACCCTTGTATGGGTTATTGATTTTATGCTTCACTGTAGCTAGAAGTTCGGCCTGCATTGTAGTCGGTGGTTCAACTTCTGTTGTAGATGGCGGCTCAACTTGCATTGTATCAAAATTTTTATCCGTCACGATCGCTTCGTCTTGCGCTGATATAGATTGCTGCATCGTGGGTTGAGTAACGCCAAATACAATATCACGCAGGTCTTCTGAAAGCGCGAGTGTATCAGGATACCGCAAGGCAGGGTTTTTGGATGTTGCCCGCCAAATAATTTGATTAAGCTCATTCGGCAGATCAGGGCGGATTGACTTTAAATTGGGGGTTGGTTGGTTGATCTGCTTGCTGATGATCTCCGATGTGTTTTTACCATAAAACGGAATGCGCCCGGTGAGCAGTTGATATAAGACAATACCTAGACTATATACATCGACTAAGGGCGTTATCTGGCTTTGACTCAATAACTCTGGAGCCATGTACTCTACAGAGCCAAATAATCCCTCTCTGCCTAAAACATCGCGCTCACCGATAATATCTCGCGCAATGCCGAAGTCGGTTAAATACGCATTACCGCTGTTATCTAGCAGAATGTTATCGGGCTTAACATCTTTGTGAACGATGCCATATTGATGCGCTTGGTTTAATGCCCCGGCGACTTGATCAAGGAGTTTGTAGACGCTGTACAGCGTCCACTCATGCACGCGGATGGCCTGCGTGAGGCTGCCACCACGTAGAAAGCGCATCACAAGATAGGCGCTGTTCGGCTCGCGCCAAAAGTCATACAATGGCACGATGAAAGGATGCTCTAGCGTAGCGATGAACTGGGCTTCGCGCTCAAGGCTTTGTATAAAATCCGCATCATTAGCATACTTAGGCAGGATGACCTTGATCGCCACTTCGCGCTCAACTACCTGTTGATGGGCGCGATAGACCGCCCCAAAACCACCGCGTCCTATTGCTTCTTCTAAAACATAGGTGCGAATATTTTGACCGATAAGATCATGTTGATCGGTCATGGGCGATTTACGACGATAGTTCCAATGGGCTCGAACAAATCAATTGGACAGAGTCTGCAATCTGTTCAGCATCATTTGATGCTATGGCTGTCGTATTGACCAAGGAGTTCATTAACGTATCGAGTTCATTTTTATCGAGCGTTTGGTTAAAGTGCGACCTTTTCCAAGGCGTAATCACTGTACTCACATACTTGATCGCTTCTGGATAGCTCAATACTTTAACGCCTACCCCACCGCGACGCTTGTTAAACGCCATTTGCTTGACTTCAAACCGCGCATCTGTGCGTTGATGATGCGTGTCAATAGTTGACTGTATCGCCATTAGCCCTGTTAAATACGGCATAATACGCCGATTAATATAATTTGGAGAAATCCCCTCTTTTGTAGTTAAGTTCGTCGTCGCTCCACGCTCTAGGAGCACTAATGAGCGATCACGTAAGTTATCCGGTTGATTGCCCTTTACATTGTCTGGGCGTATCTTCTCCCCTAGGTGGATGTAGAAACCTAACTGCCCAAGTTGTATCATATCCCCACTGTTAACGGGGTAACGAACGCCTGCTTCAATACGGCTGAAGTTTAACAACGTACCGTTAGCACTATCCAAATCTTCTAGCAAATAGCCATTGTTACTCACATGTATGACCGCATGATGGCGTGATACGCCAAGCCTAATGCCGTCATATTCCGTAAAATCAACGAGTATTTTACCGCTCAGTTTAGAGTTACGCTGATCGTAGCGCCCTAGCAAAACATCACGAGTTGGACGAATGACAATCGGCTGTGAATGACCGGAAATATAGATGCTCAAGGCATCGTTTGCCGGGTTTTGGTCAGCGAGAGTTAAGGGTTTTTCTGGTGCTTCCTGCTTATTGAAGCGTGTCACGATAGCCGTTGATAATGATACTTCATCCAACACTTCGCCACACTCAGAACAAAACGCGGTCCCCTCTAAATTTTCATGTAAGCATGATGGGCATCTGTTCCCCATTTTGCTATCTCCCATATATTAGGCTTTTCCAGAGAATAAACGCTTCGTGATGTGGTGATACCTCTGCCCTCACCCCCCGCCCCCTCTCCCGAATGTGCCTTCGGCACTGGGAGAGGGGGCGAAAAACGCTTTTGTAAGTCCCTCTCCATGAGAGAGGGATTTAGGGTGAGGGCGAAATGGCGTTTTCCTGAATAGCTCATTATTTTCTTGGAACAGCCTTAGCAATTATTGCCTCGGCACTTATCAGGATTATGCCCTGGAGCATTACAACTATTACCTGGGCAGTCTGGACGTCCATTATCATCATCGTCATCACTAGAATCAGATGATTGCTGTTCACCGGGTTCAGACGATGGAGCAGAATTGCCAGTACCTGTTGATGAAAGTTGATTATCTGATACTTGTTGCAAAGCAATAATCTCGCCTTCAGTGGCAGGCGGCAAGACCTCAACTAATAGCGGTAGGGTCTCTAAGGGTAACGTCATCATGATTTCCATGTCATAAGGTACCGGTTGGGCAGGGCTACCGGTTGGTCTTAAGTCCTCTGTCAGCGGCACTGTGACCTGTGTCCCGGCAAAAGCTGTTGTAGTTTGACCATCAACTGTGACTCGCGCCTGGCCTTCTATTGTAGAGATTGTCATGGCTTCGCCCGATTGTGCCTGGAAGAAGACAGTCGAGCCAATGTTAACGGTTACTTCGTTAATGCGGAAGGTGATCTCGCCCATGCCTTCTGGCGTTTGGATCAGCAAGCCATCGCTAGGGGCCGTAGCACAGTTTGATTGTGAATCGGTTATATCCGTTTGGAGTGTAAAAGCCTGCATTGGCTCATAATACGGCGCATTCTCGGCTTCTACATCCAGCACGCTTAGATCAAAATCTGTCTCAATGAGTTCTGCCCATATCCAACCGGTACCGCCATCGGGTATTTGAATGCGCAACCAAGACGTATTTTCGATGCGACCTAAAGCATCTACAACTGTGCCAGGTTCCAAACTATCAACCACCCAGGCTGATGTATTGGGCAAGCTGCGCACATTAACACGTTGTTCGGTTGCAATTTCTACCGCAATAGGTTCACGAGCTTGTACTTGATTTTCAATTTCGACATCCCCAAAGAGCAATAATGTCACCGTTTCAAAGTTAGCATCTGGGATGTTCGCCATGACTTCCAAGCGTGCCATACCCCATGTGTTGTTGGCAACGTTTAGTGCGCCCAACTGCATCGCTTGAATGTTAGCTAGGGATTCCACATCACCGGGTTGGCTAAACTGGAACTGATCTATCTCGGAAAATGGCGAAGCATCAATTTGAACATTACCATAGCACGCTTGGTTTTGACCGAGTGCGCCACACTGCAAGTTTGTCACCTCAATAGCTGTCTCCACTAATGCCGGACACTCGTCTACTTGCGCATCCGTTTGCATACTATCAAAAGTTGCAAACAGCGCCAGCAAACTAGCTGATATAAGCACAAAATAGAATTTACTCATTGGGGCCACGTCCTTCTACAATGAAACTGAAGTTTTAATTAAGATGCAAATTTTAATTCACTCTCAATTATTTATAATTTTAAACTAGAACATCCTAAAAGTAAACAAATCCATGAGATGACTCAGGGCTTTTGCAAAGTCAGAGATAGCATAAGGGAGACAATCAGAGTAAGTTTGAATTGACAAAAACAAACTGAGATATGGAGTCTCCCTCATGACCGATACTATCGCATCTGTACAGCCGGAAACGGGATTTTGCTTCTCTGTGCATGGTTTACGCA
>DAOTTT010000483.1:0-12056 GCA_034437635.1 Anaerolineae bacterium
CGCTAAATACAGTTGATCGCGGGTATATAAGCGGACATGGTTCGCCCAAAGGCCAGCTAACAGCCCTTTTGTGATTTTGCGGTCAAAATAGCGTTCTAGCGTCCAGTTGATGGGATCCCAGGTGAACGGATAATTCGCATGTGGCACTGTGATCGCCACCACACCGCCCGGCTTCAACACTCGCCACACCGCCCGCAACCCGGCGACATCATTATCAATATGCTCTAAAACTTCCGACAAAATCACTGCGTCGAATGTATTTTCCGGGTAAGGCAAATCGTAGATGCTGGCATGATGCAGGGTGACATCCGGCAAATGCCCGACGTTTTGCTGTGCCGTCTGTATCACTTCCCAATCTAAATCTGCACCAACCAGCTTACAATCGCTCACATGGCGGAACATATTCAAATAAAAGCCCCGCCCGCACGGAATATCCAAAATCACATCATCATCTTGCGGGTCAACCCACTCGAAGATGGTATGTGCCCGCCGTTTAAAGGCCATATCCGCCTCGTTGCGCACCATATGCGCCACGTTTTGAGGATCAACCACGCTTGCTATACTCCTTGAACAAGGCTTCGTAACGATCGACCGTTTCCATATATGAAAATTGACTACTGATCTCGTCAGCCGTCCGCTTGTAGGCTTGCGGGTCATCCAACACCTTGAGGATCGTCTCGCCCATGTGCTGATGGTCGCCGGGTTGGGTCAACGCACCCATGCCCGTCACCTGCACCGGGACGCGCCCGCCGGGGGTGTTCGTCATCACCACCGGGGTTCCACAGAGCATAGCCTCAACTTGTACCAGCGCGAAACATTCGCTATCACTTGTCAGCGCCAGCACATCGCACGCGGCGAAGAAATCTGCCATCTCTTGCATATCACCGAGCATCCCCAGGAAGATCAACTGATCCTTAAACCGCTCCACCACCGGGCGATATAAATCCCATGTGTTTTCATAGGGGATGTCATATTCCCCGGCGAAGACAATACGCGCATTGGGATATTTTTCGCTGATGACTTCCAACGAACGAATGAGCAAATCAGGCCGCTTTTCTTGCACAAAGCGCCCGGCATAACCGATCACGGGGCCGCCTTCGTGTGACCATTCATCATGCAGGGCTTGCGCCCGGTCTAAATCCGGCGGCGGCATGGTAATCGGCGGGTAGATGACCTTTACTTTATCGCGGAAAGGTTGCAAATAGTAGGAATTATCCGCGTAATCGTGCGAATACGCCACTATGCGCGGCGCACGCCTTGCCATGAGCTTATACATCCAGAACATCGCACTTTGGATGATGCCGTTGGTCAAGCCTTTAGGCAGCAACAAGTCGCCGTGATGCGTGGGGATAACCGTCTTTCCCGTTAATCGCGCTAGCACATCTAAGATGGCGACCTCCGGCGTGGGTGTGTGGACGCTCACCACGTCATGCTGCCGGATGAGGCGATAAGCCACCAGCGGGTACAACGGCGGGATCATACCCCGGCTGATGGGAATAGGCGGTGCCCACACACGCACCACATTCACCCCGTTGATCGTCTCGCGGTTTTGCAGGTTCGGGCGATGCTTCGCCACCAAGATAGTCACATCATGGCCGCGCCGTACCAATTCCTCACCGATGCGCTGCATATAAATCGGCACGCCCGTCCGGTGTGGCAGATAATAGAGCCAGCAAATCAATATCTTGAGCTTATCGCCGTTCATCAAGTTACTTCCGTTCGTGTCATATCATGGGTGGCGTTGACCTGCCGCACCCCATCCGATAATTGGCCGAGCGTGATGCCCTCCGTAATGAAGCCAATAACGCCCGTCACAGAATGCACCGCCACGTTGACCAAATGCACCGTCACCGCAAAGGCGACGGCTGTCGCGTAAGGCTCACCATATCCCAGAGCTTCCAGCGCCAAGAGGATCGACGCTTCGTAAACGCCCAAGCTGCCCACCGTCGCCGGAACAGCGATTGCGAAGGCCGCCGCCGCAATGTAAAGGCATGTCGCCGCGAGGCTGGCTTCCGCATAGAAGGTGTACATCAGCACATAACCCGCCGCAACAGAAAAGCCCCATCCTATCGCCGACCACCACAACGCACCGACCAACGTATGGAATTTTGCCAACGGCAGCAAGCCATCAAGAAAATGGTCGAGCAATTCCACCACATGCAAGCGTTGCAACAGCGGCACTCGTGCCACAATCGCGCCAAGAATACGGTGGGCGAGTTCCCGTTGCCGCGAGAGAAACACCAACACCAAAAAACCACTAAAACCAACCACGCCCATCAATATCCCGGCGTTGCGCAACACCTCCGGCACATCCCCCAAGGCCAGCGCCAACGCCACCAACATCACCACAGAGAGCAAATCCAACAGGCGCTCAACGATAATGGTGCTGGCCGTCTTGAGCATGGGCACAGGTGGCTCGGCACGGTTGGCGAGGAAAATACGCGCAACCTCGCCAATGCGCAGCGGCAACACCCCGTTGACCAAATAGGCTACGTTCATAATATGAAAAGTGCGCCCTAAAGGTAACCCATCACTGAGCAGCAAACGCCAGCGTAACGCCCGCGCTACCAGCCCGGCCAACAACAAAAACACACAGGGCAACACATAAATCCAGCGGGCTTGCTGGATGGCATCGCCCAATAAGTTAAAGTCAATTTCCGAGACGATAAAATAAGCTGCGAGCAGGCTCACGGCCAGCCCAAGCAGCCCAATTCGCCATCGTTTAAGCAAATTCAAAGGACTGTATCCTCACCGTTCATTACGAGGCCGCATTGTACCATCATTTAATACACGCCTAACGCACCGATTCCTCTACGCTTACAATTTCTGAACATGCGCCACCAAGCGATCAAGGTACGCATCACAGCCAGGATCACCCTCATGCGGGGCAAAATCCATAAATTGCTTGTGGGTTTGCGGGTCATAAGGCCCTTGCACAACTTCCAGCACAGCAGACGGCGCAAGCGCAACCATGCTATGAATATCACCCGGCGGAATTTCCACGACACGCAAGGGGCTATCATCCTGCAAGCGGTGTACCGCTTGGATGCTACCATCAGGGTTAAAGTGCAACACGGCTACATCCCCCCGCAGCAACGCGAGCAACTCCACTTTAGGCGGTTGGGCATGGACATGCGGCGTGACGTAAGTCCCCGGCATCACCGCGTTGACCATGCGCTGTACGGGTTCTTCGTGTTCGTGCAAGCGCAAGATCACCCGTTTGCGCGTCGAAGCGGCAGCTTGAGCGATCAAGTCATCAATTTCTGCTTCAGTGATGGCACGCATGAGTTACCCTTCTAATGCGATGTAATCGGGATAAAGGGGGTCTTCTGTGTAGATTTTCTCATCGTTCCCGGCGTACAGCGTCTCCAGGAAGTGCGCCGCCGGGTACTTAGCCGCATAAGCCGCTCGGATAGCCGCTTCATTGTCATAAGACACGCGATAATATTGCACGTTATAGCCCTCTGGCGTAGCATCCAGCACAGCAAAGCTAGCGCGGACATCCGGCGGACGTGCATTACTCACACAGCCGTTATTGACGACATGCACGCCGTTAATCCGATAATCCCACTGCCAATGACTATGCCCCACCAGCACCAAATCCGCATCCGGTTGACCCAGTTGAGCGGCTAATGTCTCATCATCCATTTTGGGGTTAAAGCCTTTACCGGCATCCTTGCCTGGCGACGCATGGACACACAACACCCGCGTGCCATCCGGCAAGGTCAGCCCTTGTTCAAGCGGCAGAGCGCCCACCCACTCAAACCAGCCCGTCGCTTGGAGTGCGCCTTGTGTCCATGCAAAGCCGCGTTCGACATCCTGAAAGACGGAAAACAGACTTGAATCCGCTTTTACGTCTTCCACATGCGGAAACGGGCGTTCTTGACGATAAACATACCGATCACCATTGCCACGAATGTAAAGCGCATTCTGCAAGCGCGTGATGCGTTCCAGCACGCCTACCGGATCATAGCCAATCACGCATAAATCGCCTAAGACCAGATAACCCTCAACGTTGAGGGTATTCAGCGCCTTAAGGACGGCATCCAGCGCAACGGTGTTCCCATGAATGTCGGAGAAAATGCCATAGCGCACTATGCACCGCCCAATGTCGCGCCGACAAAATCCGGGTAACCACGCACAAAATCGCCAATATCGACGCGGCGTTTACCCGCTAACTGTACCTCTAGAGGAAAGTACAACCCTTCTCCCGTGCCGATGGCAATACGCCCGGCCTTTTCCATAACATGCCCGGCTTCGATGCTACCTTGCCCGGCTTCGCCACGATGAATTTTAAGTTGTTTGCCGTCCCAGTCAATGAACGTCCCCGGCCAGGGCGTAAACGCCCGTACCAAACGCTCAATGCGGGCTGCTGTGTCCGTCCAATTGATGCGGCCTTCTTCTTTTTTGATTTGCGGCGCATAGGTAATGCCGTCTTCCGGCTGCGCCTGCGGTTGAATTGCCCCGCTGAAGTACCCTGGCAAAGTACGCACCAGTAAATCCGCGCCTAAATCAGCCAATTTATCATGCAAAGATTGTCCGGTTTCGTCCGGTTCAATGGGCACGGTATCCACACTGAGCATAGGCCCGGTGTCTAACCCGGCATCCATTTTCATAATCGTTACGCCTGTCTCCGCATCCCCGGCGCGGATCGCTGCATGAATGGGCGCAGCGCCCCGCCAACGCGGGAGAATCGACGCATGGACGTTAATTGACCCATGCGCGGGCATATCAAGTACGGCCTGTGGCAAAATCTGGCCGAACGCAGCGACGACATAGGCATCTACATCCCACGCTTTGAGTTCTTCTATCGCATCCGGCTTGCGGATTTTCTCCGGTTGAAAGACGGGAATATCATGCGCCAACGCCACTTGCTTAATTGGTGACATGCGAATTTTACCACCCCGCCCCGCTGGACGATCGGGCTGTGTCACCACACCGACCACCTCATGCGCGGCAATTAAAGCCTTGAGCGTCGGCACTGCAAAATCCGGCGTGCCCATAAAAACAATCTTTGCCATCTACGTTCCTCCTCTCCACCAAAGTCATAATCCTACTGCGCATCGGATGCACAATCAACCGTGATGGCGATATAATCGCTCCGCTTTGCGCGTCAATCGCTTAACATCTGGCATCACATCAGCACGGCCATATACATCAGCAAAGGACAACCACTGCATCCCTAACGACTCCTCTGTATCCATACGCGCCGCATCCGGCGTGGATGTCGCCAACACATAGCGGAAATCTAAATGCAGATGCTCCGGGCGATCATGACTTTTGGGGATCGTATGCACGTCATAATCAACAGGTTGTGTGTGTTGCGGCGACGGATACAGCCGCAGATCATCCAAGCTGCTCTCTTCGTGGGCTTCACGCAGGGCAACTTGCCACATAGCCGTTTCGTATTCCGCATGGCCGCCCATAGGCAACCATAGATTAAGCTTTTTGTGCAGATGCAGCAGCACTCGCCCTTGCGTAACATCCAGAATAAGCGCCGACCCGGTGAGATGCCCAGGCTCACAGTTCGGCGCAATGATGTTCGGATGTGCCGCGATCATCGTTTGCATCATGCGCAGGCTCTCCGCCTCTTTGTCGTCTTCTGGTTGGGCTGCCGCCACCATCGCCAAAATCCGCGCATTGACCGCCCCCAAGGTGTAATGATAGAGATCGTCCACCATCTCGCGGAGTGTGTTAATCTTCTGCGCGTCCGTCTTTTCGTGCCAAATCGGTAAACTGGTGTGGTGTGCCATAATTTAACCCTTGCTTGTCTCAGAATCAGCCATCTGGTACTATGATGAATTCAAATAAACGTAACGTTAAAAAAAGTTAGTGATGGTATGTTAGCGAAGCGATGGTTGATTGCACAACCGGCATCCCAGCAACACCTTAACCAATTTGGTCGGATTTCACCTGTATTGGCACAGGTGCTCATTAATCGCGGTTTCGAGTCCCCGAAAGCCGCCAAGCAGTTTTTAAGCGATAAACACACCACACACGATCCCTTTGATATGCCCGACATGGAAAAGGCCGTGCAGCGTATTATCCGCGCCATAAAAGAATATGAGCCGATCGTCGTTTACGGCGACTTTGACGCGGACGGCGTAACGTCAACTACGTTGCTAGTCCAGGCGTTGCGGGCACTTGGCGCACACGCCCGCCCCTACATTCCGCACCGCGTTGATGAAGGCTATGGCCTGAACATCCCCGCGCTTAAGCAACTCAAGGATGAAGGCACTGCATTAGTCATCACCGTTGATTGCGGCATCCGCTCCATAGAAGAAGTCGAAGCCGTAGAAGATATGGACATCATCATCACAGACCATCACTCCCTAGGGCCGGAACTCCCCCGCGCTTATGCGGTCGTCAACCCCAAGCGCGAAGGCTACCCCGAACCGATGCTCGCCGGGGTAGGCGTAGCGTTTAAAGTGGTGCAAGCCCTTATTATGGTCGCCAGAAAAGACCCGTTCTTCGCCGATAAAAAAGCTCAATGCGAGACCTTAATCCCGCTTGATACGCTGTTTGATCTCGTCGCGTTGGGCACCGTCGCGGACCTCATGCCCCTCAGTCATCTGGAAAATCGCATTTTAGTCCAACGTGGGCTAGAAACGCTCAACCGTGCCAAACGCCCCGGCATCAAAGCCCTGGCAGAAATAGCCAATATTGAACCCGGCAAGATCACCGCGACGACAATTGGCTTTGGCTTCGGGCCGCGCATCAACGCCGCCGGACGCTTAGACGATGCGATGATCGCGTTTAAGTTACTCGCTTCCGACAACATGGACGACGCGAAAAAATGGGCGCAGCGTTTGAACGACCTCAACGAAAAACGTCAAAACATCACCCGGAGCGCACAGCAACTCATCGGCGATCAACTAGGCGATGACAGCGAGAACCTCCCGCTGATCTTCGCCGCAGATTCGACGCTATCGCCGGGTGTCGTGGGCTTAGTCGCCGGGCGCTTGACTGAAGAATACTTCCGCCCGGCTATCGTCATGGAAAAAGGCGCAGAAGAAAGCCGCGCATCCTGCCGTAGCATCCCCCAATTTGACATTACCCATGCGTTAGACCAATGTGCGGATTTGCTGGTACGGCATGGCGGCCATGCGTTAGCGGCAGGCTTCACCGTGATGAACGACAACATCCCGGCATTGGTGGAGCGGCTCACCGATATGGCAGCAGAAAGCCTGGCCGGGCGACAGATCGCCCCGACACTCGATGTTGATATCGAGGTGAACATCCACGAACTCAACGAAAGCTTAGCCAAAGAACTCACCCGCCTAGAACCGTGCGGCGCAGGCAACCCCGCCCCGGTCTTGATGTGCCGTAATGTGCATGTGGCCGATTACCGCACCGTAGGCCGCGACGACAAACACCTGAAGATGAAAATTTCTCGTGCTGCACAGCCACCGCTTGATGCGATTGGCTTTGGCCTCGGCGATTGGGTGTGTGATATGCCCGCCCGTGTGGACATCGCCTTTCAACTGGAAATCAACGAGTGGAACGGTCGCCGCACGCTGCAAGCCAACTTACAAGATATACGCCAAGTGACAAAGGATTAAGTATGCGCCGTCTCTGGTTTTTATGGCTCGTGCTGTTGGTGGTTCCTGCGCAAGCTCAAGAGGACACCCCGCCCACACACAACCCATTCGGCATTGTGGAGGGGGCATGGCAAGCGGAACTTGCCTGTGATCTCAACCTGGGATGGGAACGGCTCATCTTCGATTGGAGTGCCCATCAACCCAATGGGCCAGATGAATTCGTCGGCTTTCTCAACATTCCCGACGAATGGCTGACTGGTGCAACCGCCTGCGGGCGCGAAGTCGTCGCCGTCGTCAAGCAAGTGCCCGCCTGGGCGACCGATGGCCTGCCCGGTGCTGGTGTACCACGCGGATTGTATCTCCCGGTGGATGACCCCGATAACCTATGGGCTAACTTTATGCGACAGACCGCCGCGTATTATGCGCCGCGTGGAGTCACGCGCTTTATCATCCTCAATGAGCCGGACATCGCCCCCGGCACCTATGGCTTTGAGTTTGAAGGCTCGCTGGAAGATTACTTTATGATGGTCAAAGTAGCCGCTATCGCTGCGCGAGAAGGCAACCCCGCCGCCCGTATTCACCTCGCCGGGACGACGTACTGGCACGACATCAACAGCGGCGAACGCCTCTATACCGATCGCCTACTTGAGCGCATCGCCACCGACCCCGACGCACCACAGTATGATTATTACTTCGATGCCTTGAGCTTACACATCTACTTCCGCACGGATACCGTTTACGATATTGTGCGCGTGTATCAACGCCTGTTGGCACAGCACGGCTTTGGGGATAAAGTCATCTGGATTACGGAGACTAACGCCAGCCCCAACCTTGACCCCAATTGGCCTGTCACGCGGCCACAATTCCAAATCACATTAGACCAGCAAGCGGCGTTTATCGCCCAGGCCATCGCCCAGAGCTTCGCCGCCGGTGTGCAGCGCATCAGCGTTTATAAGCTGTACGACCAGAGCTTGCCGGAAGGCGGCGAGTCGTTCGGCATCGTAATACCTGGCAGCGCCCAACCACGCCCGGCTTTCACGACCTATCAATTCCTGACTGACACACTACAAAACGTCATCAGCGCACAACTGGCAAGAAATACGCGAGTCAATGCGGTGGAATTGCGCCACAGTGACGAACGGCAAACGCTCATGGCGTGGGCACGCACGGAAAACACCACAATGTTAGAGGTCGGCGCAACCAGCGATAAAGCCTATCTCATGGATCAATACGGCGATAGGCGCATCTTACGGCCCCAAGATGGCATCTACACGCTGACGCTCCCCGCTGCGACATGCGAAGATGGTGATGAAGGCTGTGTCGTCGGCGGTAATGTGTGGCTCTTGGTGCAGCCCATCGGGGATGCCCCACTGACGGAGGTCACGCCGAATAACCGTTATCCGTTGATTTTGGGCGATGTGGAGACTGTCGCGCCCCAATCATCTTAAATTGCCGGATGTATCCACAAGATACTGATTGGTGTATGATGTTGAGCAGTAACGTAAATGACAAGATTGGACAATCAGCATGAGTCAGGATGTACTCAAAAAACCTGAAAACGAAATGCGCTTTAACTACGGCGGCCAAGCCGTAATTGAAGGCGTGTTGATGCGCGGCCAAAAGATCAGCGCCATTGCCGCCCGCGACCCCGAAGGCCGCATCGTCATTCACGAGCAACCACTCAACAAAGCCTTGTATCAAAGCAAAGTCATGAAGCGCCCGTTCGTGCGCGGGTTGGTCGGCTTGTGGGACGCGCTCGGCTTGGGCACCCGCGCTTTGATGTGGGCGAGCGATGTGCAGATGGGCGAAGAAGATTCGTCTACATTTGATGGCGCGGTCGGCTTTGCGACGGTGGCCGTCTCTTTGATGATCGGCATCGGCATTTTCTTCTTGTTCCCGACCACAGCCGCCACCTTCATCGGTGACCTGCTCGGCCTCACGGGGGAAGATGGCGCAATCCGCATCGGCGTAGAATCTACCATCGTGAACTTCATCGAAGGTATGATCCAATTGGTGATCCTCATCGCCTATATTTGGGCAATTGGCCGCATTGAAGAAGTCAAGCGGCTTTTCGGCTATCACGGCGCAGAGCACAAGACAATCAACGCTTATGAAGCCGGTGCCGAACTTACACCGGAAGTCGTCGCCCAATACCCCATCGAACATCCGCGCTGTGGTACGGCCTTCCTGTTGACGGTCGCCTTTGTCAGCATCTTTGTGTTTTCGCTGTTGGGTCGCCCGCCCTTCGCCCTGTTGATCCTGTCGCGCATCGTGTTGATCCCGGTCATCGCGGGGATTTCTTACGAATTGCTGCGCTGGACAGCCGCCAACGTCGATAAAGGTTGGGTGCGCACGATGATCCGCCCGAACTTAGCCTTACAACACCTGACCACCCGCAATCCTGATCTTGATATGATCGAAGTCGCCATCACCGCGTTTAAGCGCGTGCTGCTCAGCGAAGGCTTGATCGAAGAAAATGAAGCCGCCGTCCCAACGGAGCGGAAGCCGCAAGATACGCTTTTCGCCCGCGAATACTTCAAAGAGAAGGAAAAGCGCGAGCAAGAAGCGCAAAAGCAAGAACAAGAAACTGAACCGCAAGAAATAACGGGCGACTAACTACGCTTTAAACGCCCACACCGCATACAGCGGATCAGCCCCGCGTTGGTGGTTGGCCTCGGCGTGAATGTCGCGCCAACCACCGCTGGCTTCAAAGTAGCGCGTCACTAAAGCCATATGCTGGTTATCTGTCGAGCCAAGCCATACCCGCACCGCTTTTGTCGGAAAGCAACGATTAGAAAATGTCACGATAAACGGCGCATCCGCCCGCAACACCCGCCGCACATCAGAGAAGATTTCCAGCGGTGCTTGTAAATATTGCACGCTGACCGTACACATCACCCCGTCAAACACGGCATCCTCAAACGGTAAGCGCGGATGCTTGTTCAAGTTTTGGACGACATACGATTCTAACTGTGGGTTATCGGCCATTTCATCGGCGTTCATACCGAGGCCAACCACCCGCGACGGCTCCAGTTCGACGGGGATGTGTGAGCGCCAACTGCTCATCAAATCCAGATATTCACCGCCCGGCGGCAGCAATTGCGCGAAGGTCGCGCTCACCTGCTGGACGGCGTAATCGTCAATGTGTACCACCTTGCGCGGCAGGTTATAAAATAGTTCGTCATCGGATGGATCTTGCTTATCAAAGTAAGTCTTAGGGAAAACGTCAGTCATACAATAAAACCTCACTAAAAAACGACACTTTTAGTTTGCCAGAGCCGCTTAAAATGAGGATGAGAATTTACGCTTACTTCCAGGTGATCGCCCGCCATTTACCGCCAAACGCCATGATAGTTAGGCCGATCAACACACCCGCTAGCCATAATACACACAGCAACATAAGCCAGATCAAGGAAAATGTGCGCCCGTCAAATATAAGCAGCAAAATAAAGGCCACGATCAACAAGCCCACGCCACCGCGCAGCGTCCACTTGCCCGCAGACGACCACATCACCGCACGATCCGCCAAAGCGAAACCAACCACAACAAACGGCACCACCGCCACCAGCAAGCCAAACCAAACGGTGGTCGTCGTCCAATAGGTGCTGCTGATGACCGTACACGAACAACCCAACAGCGCAAACAACGCATAGAACGCCAACCGCAGCGCTAACCGATCTTCTTGTGTTGCATCCATCAGGTCATCACAAGGCGAAAGCCGCTGCTACCGTTCCATAAGTCTGGCGGGAGCCATAACCGCGCCGTCACCCGTAGATCATGTGGTTTGGCCGCACCCCAGCCGCCACCGCGCAGCACACGCCGCTTTTGGCGGTTGATCGCGTTCCAATCAGTGGCCGCCGTCGTAAAATCAGCAAGACACCATTCCGCCGCATTCCCCACCATATCCATAACGCCGAACGGACTCACACCCCGCTCAAACTGCGTGACGCGGGTTAGACGACTGCTGCCATAATTACAGAGATTGGGGTTAAATTTATTCCCCCAGGGATAATCACGTTTGTCATCCCCTTGGGCGGCACGCTGCCATTGGGCTTCTGTCGGTAAGGTCAAGCTGAAACGCTCACGCCCACCGGGGAGCGATTGCACATAATCTAAATCTCGCCGGATCATGACAGAGGTCAACCAATTGCAAAAAGCGACGGCCTCATACCATGTAATGTTGGTGCGTGGCATCGCATCATCTGTCACAAGTGGCTTTTTCGGCATCGGATTTTCTTGTCGCCATGCGCGGGCATCATCGGCAAAGTCCCACCATTGGCGGTTCGCATAACCGTCGCTCGCCTCTACAAATAACTGAAACTGCGCGTTTGTCACCGGGAATTTAGCGATCTTAAACGCTTCAATGAACACGGCTTGTTCACGTCCTGGCACGGCAGAAGGCAGAGTCACGGCACCCGCCGAAACTTCGACCCAACCAAACGGCGGCGGTAAGATTTTCGCCACGCCTTCTAGCGGTAGGACTTCTGCGGGTTCCGGCTCGATAGGGGCTTCTTC
>DAOTTT010000484.1:0-10463 GCA_034437635.1 Anaerolineae bacterium
ATGGGAAAACAGCATCGGTCAGCGTGTCACCTACGGCTGCATCCTCTTGAGCAATACCAATGTGCGCCAACTATGGGATTGGGCAGAACAAGGTGTCGTCGTCGAAATCCGACCATAAACCCCATAGTATTGAGAAGGCAAGATAAGCGATGGCTTACCTTTTTGTTTTCTAATTCTAATCTTAACGCAACGCTCTTTTCAGCAAAGTGTATAATAAAATAAATAGTAGATTTATTGAAATTACACAACAGGATTTTAAAAGATGCGCCTCCTTAAGCAAATCCAAACCAGCCTTGATACGTTTGCGTCTCATATTTACAGCAGTTGGGGCGAGACATACGTCACACGCGGGCAAATTCAAGAAGCGATTAAAGCCTGTACCCGCTCGATTAAACTTAACCCCTACGAAGTTGACGCTTACCAGCAACGCGGTATCGCCTACACCCAAGACGGCAACTACGCGCAAGCCATCGAAGACTTTGATGCCGCTATTCGCCTGAGTGCACACCCTAAAATTACAGCGGAAATTTACGCCCGGCGTGGGATGGCCTACTACTATGCCGGGGAATTTGCCGATGCCGTCGCGGATTATAACCTCGCGGTTTACTATCTGCCCCATCACTCGATGATGTATATGTACCGGGGCATGGCCGAACTCGCACAGGGCAATCACCAAGCGGCGCTGCACGACTTCAACCGCGCCCTAAAAGAAGATGCTCGCAATTACATGGCCTATCGCCATCGCGGGGATACGCACGTCAGCCAAGGCAACCTCAAACAAGCCATTAGCGATTATTGGCGCTTCATAGAAATTGGCACTATCCACAACGCCAGCGGCATCGCAGAGATCCGCGAGAAGATTAACACCTTAAGAGGAGCGCTCGCCACCGCCTGATTTTGCTTGACAGCCTGATAACCCACACACGATAATACAGAACAATCATCCGTGTGTGGGGATAAAAGGGTTTACATGATCCCATTATTTGCAGTCACTGTTATCGTGGCAATGGTCGGGTATTTTGTCTACAAAAATTACTTGATGCGGCAGGCGCTCACCGCCTACCAATCAACAGAGTTTGACAAAGCGTTAGCAACCTTTAATCGCATCACACGCTTTTACCCGCGTGATGCCTATGCGTATTACAATCGTGCGTTGACCTATGATGCATTAAACCAACCCCAACAGGCCATCAATGATTTTGACAAGGCCATAGAGCGTGGCGCACGCGACATTAAAATCCGCGTGGGATACGGCAGTATACTCGCCAAGATGAAACAGTTTGATAAGGCACAAGCGCACTTCCAAGTTGCCATTAACATCACGCCGGAAGACCCCATGCCGCACAATATGCTCGCTTGGCTCCACCTTACGCAAGGGCAACTACAAGTCGCACAAGATCATTTAGAGGCCGCCCAACAGCAACTTGCAACAATGAACGAAAAAGACGCTCAGTTCAGCACGTACTTAGGCGATGGATACGGCCAATATGTTAAAGACCAGGGGGTATTCGCCCAACTCATCTGTGCGGCCATTGATGCGCGACAAGATAACTTTGACGCAGCGCATGATGCCTATAAAACCGCGTTGGAAATCGACCCGGAAAACCCCGACATCTACAACGACATCGGCGAGACTTACTTTGCCCAAGGCGCATACGACAAAGCCCTAGAAAACTTCCAGCAGGCCAAGCACCTACTCGAACAAAAGCCAAATATCCGGCATCGTCAACAACACCAAATTGTCAACGCGGGGCTTGCCATCACCCAATACCAACTAGGTGATACCGAAGAGGCGATCAAACAATGGCACGCCCTCATCCAAGAAGACCCCATCTTTACTGATATTGATGACGTTGAGCACCAACTCAATTGGATGGATAGCCTCGTCGCTACCGGCCAAGCGATTATCGCTGCCCTACCGCAAACGATAGGAGAACAATCATATGAACAGATTTAGCATGATCCAAATGCTGCTACTTTTAATGGCAGCCGTTCTGATTTTGAGCGCATTAGGGGGCGGCGGCCAATTCCTGGGCTTACTCATCCTGAGCGCGTTTATCGTCGGCACCGGCTACTTCCTGATGACACAATTCGACGCGCTACGCCACCCCAACGCCTTTGTCAATTACCTGCACGCCCGTAACTTCTTATCACAGGGTAAGATCCAGCAGGCGCTTGAGCATTACGACAAAGCCCTGAGCATGAACCCGGATTTGCAGATAGCCCAACGTGATAAAGCGGAATTGCTGCAAATGATCGGCGACCATCAAAGCGCCGGAGCCCTCCTGGACGGTCTGCGCGAACAAGCCCCCCAGAAAACCAAGCCCTTCAAGATGCGCCTAGACTCCGCCATTAAAACCGCAGACTGGGAAAGCGTAATTCGCATCTGCGAAGAGATGATGCAGGAAAACCCCGACTATCTGGATAGTTGGCTGCAACGCGCCCAAGCCTATATGAACTTAGAGCGTTACGAAGACGCTAAAGCCGATTATCACTATTACATCCAACAAAAGCCCAATTACGCCCCGGCATATGTCGGCCTGGGGCAATCTCACTTGAGCCTGGGCAATCTCGCCGATGCAGAAAGCGCCTTCGATCAAGCCATTGGCATCAACGCCCGCTTTAGTGCGGCCTATGCCGGGCGCGGCTTTGTGCGTGCCATGCGCGATAATCTCGATGGCGCATATGAAGATGCTAACCGTGCCACCCAACTTGCCCCGCAGGAAGTCGGGCCATACCTCACACGCGGCTATGTCTACGCGCTTTACGGTGAGTATCAAGAAGCCTTTGACGACTTCCAATATGCTCTGGAGCGCGAGCCGGATTATCACTATGCCACTGCTGGGATCGCTGTCACCCACCGTATGCAAGGGAACAACCTACAAGCGGAAGCGATGTGGAAAACGCTCACCAAGCGCGACCCCCGCTATCAAGATATTGATTGGGTGCTCAAACGCTTTGGCTGGCAAGGCCCCCTCGCGGAAGCCGGACAACAGATCGTTGATCGCATCCAAGCATAATGGACTTAAACCACGCTTGACCAATTACAAACAAAGCGCGACTATAACAAGCAAAGAGCGGCGCAGCATAGCGTCGCTCTTGCATTAATTGAGGAGCATTTACGTTATGACACACATCGGCGTTTTAGCCTTACAAGGCGCTTTCATCGAACACGAAAATATGCTCAAGGCGCTCGGCGCGACTACACAACAAGTTCGCCTGCCAGAGCATCTCGACCAAATCGACGGTTTGATTATCCCCGGTGGAGAAAGCACCACCATCGGCAAGCTGGCGACGACATACAACCTCATGGAACCGCTGCGCGACTTCGCCACGCATAAACCAACCTGGGGCACCTGCGCCGGGATGATCTTCTTGACACGGCGTTTAGAACACAATCAGCAGCCCATCTTAGGTGTGATGAACATCACCGTGAACCGGAACGCCTTCGGGCGGCAGATCGACAGCTTTGAAGCACATCTCGACATTCAAGCCATTGGGGATGATCCCTTCCATGCCGTGTTTATCCGCGCACCTATCGCCACCCAAGCCGATGATACCGTTGATGTCTTATCTCAATTGGACGATGGCCGTATTGTCGCTGCACAACAAGACCATCTCTTGGCAACGGCCTTCCACCCGGAACTAACAAACGATAACCGACTCCATCATCACTTTATAAAAATGGTGGAATCTGTAGCACAAAAGCAATCGACCATGCTAGAATAACTATAAATCGTGCATCACACACAGAGGAAGCCTTGCTAATGAGCGCATTCATGCACGTCGGCCCCGCTGATGCCGACGATCTTGATTTTGAAGACGAAGAAGACGATCTCTTTGACGATGATCTTGACGACATCGACCTCGAAGACGAAGAAGAAATAGAAGACGACTTTGAGGATGTCATCATCGACCCATCTGACGTTGACGACGATGAAATTGATGATGAAGGCTATGATTTATCCGAGCTAGAAGACCCGGATGAGTTATACGAAGATGACGATGAAGACATCTTCGACGAAGACGACGATGAAGATTACTACGAGGACGAATACAGCTTTTAATCCGGCGGTCGTCTAGCTGACGACCACCGCTTATATATCGCAATTATGCAGTCTCCGGCGTAGGGAAGATCTTGCCGGGGTTCAAAATACCGTTGGGGTCAAGCGTCGCCTTGATCGCCTGCATCACATCCAATGATGCGCCATGTTCCAACGGCATAAACTCCGCCTTGCCCATGCCTACGCCATGTTCGCCTGTGGCGGTACCCCCCAATTCAATTGCTTTTTGCACAATTTTACGGTCACAATCTAACGCTAGCGCAAACTCGGCTTCTGTCTCCCAGGGGAATTCAACGTGAATATTCCCATCACCAGCATGGCCTATCATAGTCGCCATGATGTTGTGCTCAACTTTAATCTGCTCAACATAGGCGATCAACGCCGGATATTGGCTGATGGGCACGGCCACATCCATGATAAAAAACTTCTTATTTGGCATCGCTCGCTTGAGAATTTCCAGCGAATGATGCCGCGCCCGCCATAAATGCTGCCGTTCAGCATGGTCGGTTGTCGTGCGTATATCCAATGCCCCCAGTTCTTCGCAGATGTCGCGCACCATTGCGATACCTTCTTGCAGGGCTGCGTCATTGGCTGCATGGAACTCCATAAAAAGCGTAGGATACGGCTTAAGGCCGACATTTTCCGCTTCTTGCAGCATCTGGCAGTGTTTCGCGTCGATGAACTCCAATGCTGCCGGGTCCAGGCCGCTCCCGCGCACAGCAACCACCGTTTCAATCGCCGCTTCTACAGACGGGAACGCCGCGACAACGGCACTCATGAGCATCGGCACCGGGACGAGCTTCAGCGTTGCCTGTGTGATAACGCCGAGCGTGCCCTCACTACCGACGAATAAATGCAACAAGTCATAACCCGACGATTGTTTAATCGAGCGCGAGCCAACATTAATCAAGCGGCCATCCGCTAAAGCGACCTGCATCTTGAGTACGTTATCCTTGCTTGCACCATATTTTACCGTGCGGATCCCGGCGGCATTGTTGGCGAGCATCCCGCCGATGCTGGCGTTTGCGCCGGGATCCGGCGGGAAGAACAACCCGGAGCGCGATAGCTTTTCATTGAGCGTCTTATGGCCGATGCCCGGTTCAACCGTCACTTGAAAATCATCTTCGTGGACTTCAAGAATGCGGTTCATCTTCTCAAAAGAAAGTGAAATCCCACCATGTATTGGGATAGAGTTACCTTCCAACCCGGTGCCAACGCCCCAGGGTGTCACCGGAATGCGATGCGCATTGGCAATTTTCAGTACATCCGCCACATGCTGCACCTCACGGGGGAAGATCACCACATCCGCCGCCCGCGCAGGATGATGCGACTCATCAGCGGCGTGCAAGTCAATCATCGCTTGTGCGGTGGTCAAGTTTTCATCACCAACGGCAGCCTTTAGCGCCTCTAAAATCGCTGGTGTCATGGGGTTAAAGTTATGCATATGTCTACTTTCACCAAAAGATAAGCGCCGAAGCGCATGATACGATAGCATGGTCTTGGACGGCGGATTAAAAAACTAAAGGGTACTTTTTATGCCGCCGGTTCAATCCTAAATAGCCAGCATTGATCGGAGATGACCAACCCATCCGCCGTGTTAACGTCAGGTTGTGACCGCACACGTTCCACCAATGGCAGATAGTCACAATATATGTAGACAACATCGCGCATTTCCGCATTGGCGATGCCAGTAGCAGCATCGAACAATGTATCCCAGCGCATATTACGCCCCGTATAAAAACTCAAGGTCTGATTATCAGTCGGATCGCCGAAGTTCGTCACGACAATATCTTCGGGCGTGGCATATGTATTCACCGCGTTGACGACATCATCCACCCAGGGCAATGTCGCCTCATAGTGTTCAAGCACGATAACCATAAGCCCCACAAACAAGAAACCGAACAGCAAAGCGCCATCCAAAATAGGGCGCATATAGCGTTGAACACGCGGATCTCGCCGCGCGTACACAAAGGCTACCGCCGCTAGAATGCTGATAATCGGCGCGAATGACACCTTATAGTATGCATGGACAAAGCTCGCATTCCTAAAGGCCATCTGAAAGGATAAAGCCCCTATAAATAGCCCCAACAGAATGACCCAGACAAAATGATTAGACTGCTTCCGCGTATACCATATGCCTATGAGCGCCATCACTACCAAGCCAGGGGTGGCATAATATACGGTTTGTCCGCCGATCTGCAAGGCAAACTCCAACCATGTAAATGTTTCTCCCTCCTGACGAAAGGTTACATCGCTGGCACGATATTCGGCTTTACCAATGAGTTGGTCAATCGCACCACCCCACTGCACATAATAGAACGCCAGCATAATCCCTATGGAAATAGCCGTAATAATCCCAATTCCAATAATCGTGATACGCTGGCGGTTCGTCGCGATAAGCATCGCAACAATGGATAAAAAGCCGATGTAAAACACAGCCATCCATGCTGTCCATGTGGTCAAAATAGCTAGAACGATCAATGCGGCTAATCGCTGCCGTGTGGGTTGACGCAACCAATTGACGAGAACCACCGCATACAGCAGCAAAATCAACATACCCTGTGGCTCATGCCCGATGACACGTCCATAATATGAACTAAACGGCATTAACCCATAGAATGCCAGCGCCCACAACGCCACACGCTGATTAAACAAACGCCGGGCCAGCACAAAAAGCGCCGCCGCACTCACTAACGTTGCCATCGCAAAGCTATACCGAATGGATAACTCATCCGGCCCAAAAAGCGTGCGCGTTACTGCGGGGACATAGACAAGCAGTGGCGGATGTGATGTATAAAATACCAGGTCTTCCGGGTCGCCGGGCGCTGTGTTGCGGGTGGGCAATAGTTTAATGTCTTCAAAGTCATAAATGCGGAAATTTTCCACAGCACCATTGACCCAGGTTTTCGCCTGGTTGCCACCCCACTGCACGCCTAGCCGTGTGATAAGCGGCACCGCGATAAGCAATAAAATCAGTGCAGGTAATATGTTAGTTTTCTTCATCAAGTCTATAAATCCTGCAATCCGCCACAGTTTCGTAAGCCAACCCGTCGGACAAATCACCAAATGCGATCACACCATCATACAAGCATTCCAGGTAGACGACAGGCTCTGCACGTTCGCGCACCACATCCGGCGGGACATCCCAGGTAATATTACGATAGGCATAAAAATCGCCCATTCCATCACGGATGCGCCAGTTGCTCATCACGACATCATCCACGTTGGAATTCGCCTTGATCGCTTGGGTAATGTCATATACGACATCGCGCTGCGCCGCCGCTTGATGCGTCAAGCCGTAGAAGATCAATCCGCCCGCCCACGATATAATCAACATCGCCATAATAAACGGCAACCATCGCCGCTTAAGGCGCGGCGTGCGCAGGATGTATACCAAGATCGCAGCAGCGGATAGCGCCAGCCCCGGCAAGAAGAATATCTTATAGTAATCGTGGATGTGAAAAGCATTACGGAAGACGAGCATATAGCCAACGGTGCCCAGCATTAGCGCATAGACGATGCCCATCCCCTGCCGTCGCGCAAACAATCCCCATATGCCCAGGATTATCGGCGTGAGCGTCATCAGCGGGAAGGATTGCATGATCAAACGCGAGATGAATTCAAACGCCGTAAAGGACTCCGACCCATCACTACCGCTTTGATTGCTGCTGCGATACAAGAACGCCTCTTGTAATTCCGCAATGGCACCGGGACGTTGCCACTCATAAAACAAGGGAATAGCCGCCGTCGCCACCAACGTAACACCACCTAAGACGATCATCTGTAGCCGCTGTGGGGTACGCCCATGCCAAAGTACAAAGAGGCCAAACGCGGCCAGCATAAACGCCGATGCCCAAGCCGTCCACATCGCCAATACCGCGCAAACCAACATCAGTAACCAACGCGCCGGGGTCGGTTGACGCAACCAGTTGAGCATCACCGCCGCGAAGATGTACAAAAACAGCAAGGCCAACGGCTCATGGTTGGGCATTCGACCAAAATAAGCGATCATCGGCGTTAACGCATAGAGTGCCAAAGCCCACAACGCGACACACTCTCCAAACGCCCGCCGCCCAATGACAAAAAATGCAGACATGCCGATCATTGTGCTAAAAATAGAGACAAGCCGCGCCGCCATCTCCATCGGCGCACCGTCCGGCTCTTGGCCGAAGACTTGCCCGAAAACAGTGACCGTCCAGGTGATGAGCGGCGGATGGTTGAGGTAAAATCGATACGTCTCCGGGGTGGCCGGGCCGGGGTTATATAACTGCAAGTAGCCCAATTCCGATGCACCATAGATCGCGTAATTACGCGCAACAGCGCTTATCCATGTGCCGTTACCATCGTGATGCCCCACCCAAGGCGCATTGAGGCGCACCAGAAGCAACGCCCACATGAGCAAGAGGATGACGACCACCCCACGATACATTTTTATGGTCATGATTAGCCGAACAATCCGCGTCGTTTTTCCAAAAGGCCATGCGAGAGCGTCGTTAAGCCCCCACCATACACATCATACACCGGACGCAGCTCATCTAAAATTAACTTTACCGCCTTGAGCGGCTTATCATAACGCCCGTTGATGATTTCCAAAAAGCCGGCGCTTTCGCGGAAGATCGCCTGTGCTTCGTCGGGCGCAACGCCTTCGCTAGGCCGATGCTCGGAGCCGTTCCAGCGCCATTGCTCAGCATAGAAATAATAGTACAAGGGATACGTCGTCGCCGTTGTGACAGAAACGCCCCGATTATCATACGACCAAAGATCATGCCCGGCAGTAGCGGCCATCTCCGCGATGAGCGCCAAGGCTTGGACGCACAATACCTGATTACGCAATGACTCCGCTTCCGGGTCAACAATCACCGCCCGGCGCAGATAACCCTCCGGGTGCAAGTCTTCGTCAATCGTGCGCTTGAAGGCATCCATACCTACCTGAAGCCACCCCTCATCTTCCAGCACGATACCGGCTGCGGTATGGACAACCGCCAACCACAATTGCGCGACAATCGACTCCGTTGGTTGATCCAACGCCGCAATATAATCACGATACTGCTTGAGCCAAGCCTCCGCATTAGCCAATGCAGGATGTTCACGCAGCAGTTCAAACACCTGCGATATAGTAAACGCTTCGCGCAGTTGCACCATATAGGGTTTATCAATATCGCCCAAGATTGAGGCGATTTGCGCCGCGCCGCGCTCACCGGCATCCGCATCAGCATTAAAGCGATAGCGCAAGCCCGCCCACAACAGCGCATCTAAGCCGGGTTGTGGTTGATAATCGTTTAAACGCGACCATGCCAGGAAAAACGGCGCATCTTTTTTATGTTTGCGGGCACGTTGAATGTGCGTTTCTGTGAAGATAAGGCCGATATGTTGCATAGCTCTCCTTGCTTAAAATAAAGTTTGTGGCCGGGGCAATTCGTCCAGATGAGAGAGAGCCGTCACACAGATCACACCGGACATCGCAAAGGCGATCTTGCCGTCGTTATTACACGTTATCGTCGTCGGCGCAACCGATACTGGCGGCATTTCCGCCATAAGTTGTACCTGTGTCGCCTCTGCTAGAAGGTCAATGGCAAAGCGTTGATGCGTGGCTTGTAGCGTTTCACCGTCGTAAACATGGATCACGCCATTATCCAAATCATTTGCCATCACATAACGGCCATCTGGCGAGCAACAAATCTGGCGGATGTAATAATGCGTGTCAATTTTCTTGAGTACCTGTCCGCTGGAGTCCGTGCGGATAATACGCTGGCCGTCGCTGATGAAGATTGATTGTGCGCCATCGGCCATCACCACATGCGGGCGTAGCTCTGGCCGTAAGGTTAAGCCGAGATCGAACCCGCCCAAGCGAATATGTTGTTGATACAGATGGAGTTTACCGCCCCGGTCAAGCGCGGCGATGGTGCCCAACTGACGATCTAAGCACACGCTGACCAACTGTGCCGCTTCGCTAGTGTCCAGCGGCGTTTCCTGGCCGTCACTTTCTAGTATGAGCGCGTCATCGCTACCATGCTGATGATACAAGCGCATCAAGCCATCATTGGTGAGATACAGCGTAAACACATCCAGCCGAAGCAAAGGCAGGTACACGCCATTAGACGCTTTAAGCGCGGCCACCAGCGCTTGCCACCCATCACTTAAATAATCGTCCTGGCTTTTTAAATCAAATGTCTGTTCCGAGAGCAACGCACCGTTAGTGAAATCATAATAGGCAACCCGCGTCCGGCGCGTCCACACAGCGAGTATCGGCGGTTCACCGTCCAGAATATCCAAGTACAAAATCGCTTGATTGGTCAAGTGCAGCCACCACGCCATAAGCCCTACTCCCGGTTGACTTCTAACCGCAAAACCCCATTGGGGATCGTCACATCATAGTGTAAACGTACATCGGACGACTCA
>DAOTTT010000485.1:0-2428 GCA_034437635.1 Anaerolineae bacterium
GCACACGCGGCGCAACCACGCCCAGCGCCAACAACGGATCCAACAAGGCGATGCTCCGCTTGAAGGTGTCCTGTAAGGTCGTCCATTCGCGCTGCTCCGCCGCGACACGCATCTGCTCAATATCGCGCTTAATTTCTTCCGTTAATTCCATAATCCCTAACCTAAAATTTCCTCAATCGTTACAGGCACATGATACACAGCATCGGCGTAATCTTCCAGCAAAAGCCGCACCTGCGGGAAGCAATCACACGTCCGCGTGTCGATCAGCGCCCAGGTCTGCACGTCGTTTGCGGCGGGTAGCGCGTCTACTGCCAGCATGAGCGCCTCCGGGTGTATCTGCTCGGAGGCGGCCACAATGACGACATCAGCATGGGCCGCCGCCACATGGGCGGCTAGTCCGTCGCTTAAATCCGCCGGGATGCGCTGATAGGCCACCCCCGCCGGGACATCTTCTGCCGGGATGCCCACACGGGCGATGTTATCTAAAATAGCGGCCTGTCGCCCGCCTGCCATGTAATGGTGTGCCAGGTCAACCGCAAGCGCCGCTTTTTCTGCGGCGACCAACCCCGCTAAAACAATAATCTGTGTCATCATGACAGCCTCAATGTTGCTGCAAAATCAATCATCTCCTGGCTATGTTCTTCACAATCGCGGGCTAAACCGACCATCCAGCCGATATAGAGCTTATCTTGGCTCTCGGTCGGCACGCTGTCCGCTTGCGCGTTCAACGCCTCAACCGCCGCTTTTAACTCATCGACAATGGCCTCCCATGCCAGATGATCGCGTTGTTCCACTTGTTCGGCGTTATATACGTCCGGGTCGATACGCTCCGGTTGATACGTCCCGGCGGCGTAGGCGCTATAAATTTCTCGGCCTTTGTTCACCCAGCCGACAAAGTGCGCGATAATCTGCTTGGGCGACCATACGCCACATGCGCCGCTTTGCTCACGTTTGGCCGTTGGGTATGTCGCGGTAAGATCAAATAAAGCGTCGTAAGCCGTGTTAAATCGTTGACGGGCTGTGCCAAAATTTTTATCCATCAGTTACAATCCTTTACAGACAATAAGTATTTTCAAAAGGATGATACATGGATGCACAAGCTATTGCAAAGATGATCGACCATACATTGCTCAAACCGGAGGCCACCACTGCCCAAGTGACCAAGCTCTGCACAGAAGCGAAAGAATACGGTTTCGCCTCGGTCTGCATCAATGGCGTTTATGTGCCCTTGGCTGCACAGCAACTCCAGGGGAGCGATGTCAAAGTCTGTACGGTCGTTGGCTTTCCACTAGGGGCAATGATAACCGCCGCTAAAGTCGAAGAAACCCGCATCGCCATCCAAAATGGGGCGCAAGAAGTCGATATGGTCATTCCCATCGGCGCATTGAAGGACGAAGCCATCAGCCGCTTAGCTGACGACATCGCCGCCGTCGTCGCAGAATGTCAGGTGAACAAGGTCATCAGCAAGGTGATTATCGAGACGGTGCTGCTCAGTGAACAGGAAAAAGTGGTCGCGTGCAAGGTCGCGCAGGAAGCCGGAGCCGATTTCGTCAAGACGAGCACCGGGTTTGCGGGCGGTGGCGCGACCGTCGCGGATGTCAAGCTGATGCGCGAGACCATCGGCGCGAAGATGGGCGTTAAAGCGTCCGGCGGCGTGCGCAATTATGCGGATGCCATCGCCATGATTGACGCAGGCGCAACACGCATCGGCGCGAGTTCGGGCGTGGCGATCGTCACCGGGTCACAAAGCAGCGCGGATTATTAAGCCAACAGTTTTGCACAGCCTGTTCAAAGTTTTGAACAGGCTCACGCAATCCATTGCGGATCCGGCATAGGAGTCGGCGGTGGGGTAATCTGCAACCCGTTCGCTTGGAGCAACGGCAGCAGGAAATAAGCGAACACCATCGCAGCAATAAGAATCAACGCGATCAACAGATAAACGATGCGCTTAGTCGTCCATACGCGCTCATCGAAGAACTCGTCTTCGGTTGTGTCATCCTGCGGTAAATAAATCACCGATGGCATATCGTCGTCTTCATACTGATAATACATGTACAATCTCATCATGATTTTTACAGAGCGTTACCATCACTTTACGATACGAGAATTATATATGCGTTAATTATGGGAAGAAAAACTCAGGTACAAGGTAACTACTCAGGTATGCAAATCAGCACTGATGCCAATCAATCCAACGGCTTACGCTGGTTGCATGTTCATGAGACTTGACTACCAAATCGTTAAGGTACTATTGACTTATTGACAAAATCGTTTACAAAATTTATACTATATTTATCATATAGTGGCGTAAAAGGCGAACCAAAGTCAACGACTACCCGCTGAAGCGGGTGGATTGCGGGAAACCGTAAGCCCATGTTGACCAGCCTCAGCCATGCCGAAGGGCAAGGGCTACGTTACGGGCGAATAC
>DAOTTT010000486.1:0-12928 GCA_034437635.1 Anaerolineae bacterium
TGCGCCGCCCGTAAACGGGCTGTATAAAATTGATCTTTCGCGCTGACTAGCCCGTTTACGGGCTTCCTGGCGTTTAATGTAGCCATCGGCTTTGAGCCGATGCGGGATATAGGCTTTACCATGAATAGTTACAATAATGCAGCAAAATCAATTACTGCCGCGAACATTGGGGTAATTTAAATTCTGGAAAAGCCTCAGACTCTAAAAACCTGCAAAAATTACTGCGGTTTCAGGTCAAAGTCTGTTAAGGTAGATATACCTAACCTCCAAAGCACAGGGCGCATGAGGCGCGTTAGGCAAGGCTAGCCCCCTTGTTGAAAGAGCACCATGCATGTCAGGCAATTTCCTGATGCGCCTCCTACCCTGCGTTACTGTGACATCCGTTCATCTTCTTCAAACAACTCGGCGTTAAAGGGCAATTCACCGTCCGCGTTGACTTTGCCTAAATATTGCTGCTTGAGCAGTTGTTTATAGGCTTCGCGCTCGTCGTCGTCCATCAACTGCATTAACAACTCATACTTATCGTGTGCGGTGCGCTTGGCCTTCTCCTGCGGGGGCGCGGCGTTGTTGTCGCCATCTTGCATAATCGCCGTCCCACCGATGCCAATGCCCAATGCAGCCACCGCGACAACCCGTCAATTACTGCCGATAACTGGCGACATCAATAAGGCTGTCATCGCCACTGCACCCAACACCACCCACATGACGTTATATGACATTTTATCCATTTTACTCACTTTCTGGTCATAGACTATCATTATATACGTAAGCACGATTTAAAAAGTTTTAAGATAGATTTTATAAAATTTTTTGGACACAGTATTTAAAGGAAATAAGCAACATGCCCATTACCAATTCTGTAAGAAAAGTTCTCGTCAACATCGAGCGTATAAAAATACTACGCGATCTATCGCTCATCGACAGCCCCACCGAAACCATTTACGACCGCTTTACCCAACTCGCCAGCGATATTATCGGCGCACCGGTATCGCTCGTGTCGATGGTCGCAGCGGATTACCAGTTCTTCAAAAGTCAGGTGGGCTTGCCGGAACCCTGGAGCACAAGCCGCCGCACACCGCTTTCCCACTCGTTTTGTCAGCATGTCGTCGCCACACAAGAACCGCTCATCGTCACGGATGCCCGCGAGAACGACCTCGTTAAAGACAACCTCGCCATCCTCGACCTCAACGTGATCGGCTATCTAGGGATGCCGCTCACGATGAGTGATGGCAGTTCGCTGGGTTCTTTTTGTGTAATCGACAGCGCCCCCCGTAAGTGGCAAGACATCGAGATCGAGATTATGCGCCACCTAAGCGAAATCGTCTGCGCGGAGATTGATGCACGCGCCCACGCTCGCATCAACCGCCATAATCCCGCAGAACTAGCAGAATTCCACAAAAACCTAGACGAAATCATCACGCAACTAAAACCAATCAAAGATAAAGAGCGCTTCTTAGAGCGCGTTAAAGAACTACGTGAGATGCACAACATCTAAAGTTAAGAGACCAGGGCTTTATCCCTGGTCTCTTATTATGATTAGACAACGATTTGTAAACTATTATTTTTATCAAGAAGGTGTTACAATCTTTATAATTTTTACAAAATATATAAATGTCTGGTCGAATCATGGAACAAGTTTATCCAGAGCTATACCGGGAACGTATTGAAAACAACCGCATACTGACCTACACCATACAGGATCTGTCGATTGATAGCATGATTACCTGGAGTGACGACATCCTCACTCACATCGCACATGACGATAAAAACCAGTTGGTACTATTTGATGTCAGTGACTCGCGGGCGAGCTTCATTTACCTGGCGCTCAGCAATCGGGATCTATTTAACGTCGGCATCACCCACTCCGGGCGACGTCGCCTAGACATCCACTTGCGGGATGTGCCTGATAAGCGCATCTTTTTAGCCGTCGTGCTTTCCAACACAGCCAGCGGGCAGATCGCAAAAAGTTATAACACCAATAAACTTTCCGAACAAATCAGCGGTAAAGTGTTCTTCGACCATGAATCAGCTTTGCATTGGCTCCGCGCCCAAGATAACCATAATACCCGCGAACTGAGCAATATTGATACCAGCCGCTTTCCAGATGAATTTGTGGAAAGGATACCACAGGAGACAGCACCGACCATCGAAAGCAGCACAAACGAGTGCTTTTTGATGATTCATGGGGCATTAGAGCGCATCCACTTTAAAGGGCAAGTACCCGTTATCATCGGCAGAGAAAACAGCGGTGCATCGTGGCGGGTGGATATTGATCTTAACACCTACGGTCAAATCGGGCGCTCCGTCTCGCGTAGGCACGCCAGCTTACACCGGGAGCGCGGTCAAATCTATGTGACCGACCTCAACAGTACCAACGGTACTTTTATCAACGGGGGGCGCATCCAGCCTAATATCAAAATCCCTGTACAACAAGGCTCCCGCATTCGTTTCGGCCATTTAAGCACCATCTTGATTGGTTAGGTACAGCCGCTGCCATACAAATAAGATGCCATTTTTCGTAACTACTCAGGGATGCTCTGATTTGCTTACTACCCCGGTTCAAAACCGGGGGCTAGCCCACTTGCAGCGCATGTATGCGCCGCCCATAAACGGGCTGTATAAAATTGATCTTTCACGCTGACTAGCCCGTTTACGGGCTTCCTAGCGTTTAATGTAGCCATCGGCTTTGAGCCGATGCGGGATATAGGCTTTACCTGAGTAGTTACCATTTTTCAGTGATTCTATTTTTAGTCATGCACGGTTTAGGTTTATGGTGTACAGTTACACAGTAATGTTATGGTTGACTAATATAGGCATAGAGTCAACCCGTTAGATTGAACAGGAAGCAGCCAACGCATGGAACTTGTCGCAAATTCAATTTACCGTGAACGCATGAGCGCAGGGATTATCGTCTACCGCATCGAATACGCCAGCATCGACACGATGATGCGGTTAAGTGATGATATTTTACATCAAATCCAAATCAACTCAGATCAAGCCCATCAGATGATCTTGGTTGACCTCACTACCCCGGCGACCAGTGTGCCTTACCTCACACTGACCAACCGCGACCTCTTTAATGTCGGCATCACGCAGTCCGGGCGGTTACGGCTAGAGCAATATCTGAAGTATCAACCAGAAACGTCGATTTATGTCGCGGTGGTACTTGCAGACGATGCCGCCGGGCAACTCGCCAAAAGTTATGCCAGCGGTGCTAAAAACGATCAAATCATCGGCAAGCTGTTTTTCGATCTTGACCATGCTAAAGAATGGCTCGTCTCGCAGCGTGGCTATCGCGGCATAACCGGGCAACTCGACACCCACCGCATTGACCCGGATAAAGTCAGTGAAGTCTATAATCAACTGATACCGGAGAACTTGAAGCCCAAGCAAAATGAAATCTTCTTGATGATTCACGGCGCGGTAGAAGTATTGTTTATGGAAGACCGCCAACGGGTCATCATCGGGCGCACCAAACCCAACTCCGACTGGAAAGTTGACATTGACATGAGCAGTTACGGCAAGATCGGCCAAACGGTATCACGCCAGCACGCCACCTTACATATGCAAGATGACGTGCTCTATTTAACGGATTTAGGCAGTACCAACGGCACCTACATCAACGGGAAGCGCATCCAAGCCAACGTGCCCCATGCCGTTAATCGCTCGCATCGCATTAGCTTAGGCAAATTGGATGTCAGCATCGTGCGCTAGACCCTTTACGGCCAAACGCCCATATCTAGGTAGCTTTGGGCGATCTTTTTAATTGACACGTAAAACGCAGCGGTGCGCATATCGGCCAATTCTGGTTTATTGTCCAACGCCGTACGAATCTCTTGATATGCTAAACGCATGGTGTCATCCAAACCACTCCTCACAAGCGTAATTTCATCTGATGACACCATAATATCGTTTTTGAGCTTGTCCGGTACGGTCTTCCCGGTCATCAATTCCAACGCTTCAATGAGTTTCATGCTGCGCCATTCGTCTAAGCGGCGGGACATACGCCCAAAGCGCACATGCGAGATGTTCTTCACCCACTCAAAATAACTGACCGTCACACCACCCGCATTGACGAACGCATCCGGCAGCACCATCACATCGCGCTCTCTGAGGATTTTATCCGCATCAAATGTCACCGGGCCATTTGCCGCTTCGACGATCAACTTGGCTTTAATCTGCGCCGCATTATCAACGGTGATCTGTGTTTCCAGCGCCGCCGGGATGAGGATATCGCAGTCTATTTCTAATACCGCGTGGCCGTCCGGCTCGTATTGTACGCCAGGGAAACCAGAGACACCGCCATACTCGGAGATGTAATCACGCACGGCCTGCACATCCAGCCCGTTCGGGTCAATCAACGCACCGTCGCGCTCAATAATACCGACGATCAACGCGCCGTCATCTTCGCTGAGGTACTTCGCCGCATGATAACCGACATTGCCCAAACCTTGCACGACAATGCGCTTACCCTCAAGGCCGCCTGTCATGCCAGTACGGGCTATGTCCTCTGGATGGCGGAAGAACTCGCGGATCACGTATTCCACGCCGCGCCCGGTGGCCTCCGTGCGGCCTTGGATGCCGCCATTTGCGACTGGCTTCCCCGTCACACACGCATAATAATTGATGTCTTCAGGGTTCATGGCCTTATACACATCGCTAATCCAGGACATTTCCCGCGAGCCAGTGCCCATATCCGGCGCGGGGACGTTGGCACCCGGCGAGATATAGCCTTTAGCGATAAGATCACGGGCAAAGCGGCGGGTGATGCGCTCTAGCTCTTTTTCGCTATATTGGCGCGGGTCGATCATCACACCGCCTTTACTGCCGCCAAACGGCACGTTGACGATGGCGCATTTATACGTCATCAGCGTTGCCAGCGCGACCACTTCATCATGGTTAACGTTAGGCGCATAGCGGATGCCGCCCTTAGCAGGTAAGCGGTGGTCACTGTGGACGGCCCGCCAGCCTCTAAACGTCTTATATTCGCCATTGTCCAATTTAACGGGGAATCGAATTTCGATGATGCTATTACAGGCTTTAATTTGTTCCGGCAAGCCGGGGGGAAGTTCAATATAATTCATTGCACGGTCAACCATCAGGTTGACGCTTTCACTAAATTTACGGCGTGGCTTTGTCGCAACCGCCATGAGATTATCCTTTCAAATAGATTTATTTCTGTCAAATTATACAACGAAATCGTTTTTTTGTTTGTGCTGAATGTCCGAACTCGTAAAAATCAGGGTCATGAAAAATGAAAACGTCATGAAATTCATTTTTATACGCACTTTTCCCCTTATACTGAAAATAGACACTATAGCTTGGAGTTTTATTGTGATTAAAAAAGTGTGGCTAATCGGTTTACTGTTACTCTGTGCGGTGCCCGCCCAGGCCAGCGCCCAATCCGATGAATTGATCTTCCAACTAAAGACACTCGAAGCGATGACAAGTGAAGTGCGCGGCCTGGAAATCCGCGAGGATGTAGAAGCGCAGTTTCACTCCCGCGAGGACATGCTCGCAGAATTCGCCTATATCCCGTATGACTTCGGCACGTATGACCCCATCCGTGCATTTTATATGACGTTCGACCTCATCACCGATCCGACGCTCAACATTAACGCGCTTGTCAGCGAGATGAACGGGCACAGCGTCGGCGGCTATTATGACCTTTTCGAGAAGAATATCAACGTCGTGTTGGAAACAGGCGATACCCCTGGCGACACCCTCACACCCTTCGAGCAGATCGTCTATGTACACGAGTTCACCCATGCGCTGCAAGACCAACACTTTGAGCTACAAGAACTTATGTGGGATTACGGCGACACCACCGAGGGCTTTAACGCGCTGTTGGCGCTCATCGAAGGCGATGCGATGTACATGCAGGAGCAGTTCACACAGCAAGCATCCAAAGCCAACAGCGCCCTGCTGGATGTCCGCCTCGTCGGAGAAAACCGCGTGCCCGATGACAGCATCCCCGCCATTATCCGCGCCGAACTCTATCTGCCCTATCTCGACGGCATGGCCTTCGTCAAAGCCCTATACGATGCCGGAGGATGGGAACAGGTCAACGCGGCCTATGACAACCCGCCGACCTCCACCGAGCATATCCTCCACCCAGAACGTTATCTAGCGGACGATAAGCCGATCCATGTGTTGGTCAACAACGTGTTCAATGCGTTTGAACATGACGACTGGGAGCGCATCACACGCGATACCTTCGGCGAATTTTATCTACGCCAATTCCTGAGTACGCAGCTTGACGCACGCAGCGTAGACCGTGCCGCGACAGGTTGGGGCGGCGACGAATACATCGCGTATCACAACGAAACCAAAGATAAGCAAGCGTTCGTCATGCGCATCGCCTGGGATAGTCAACGCGATAGTGTGGAATTTGCCGATGCCTTCGCCACATTTGCCGCGCTGCGCACTGTGGATAACGGCACCACACACGAAGACATCACCTGTTGGGTGGATAGCGAAGACGCTTTTTGCTTGCAGATGCTTGAAGGCGATAGCCTCATCGCCCGCGCCCCCACTATGACCGTCGCTCGTGCGATGATCGCGGCGCAATCATAGCGAGACACGTACCACCCGCTTGACAAAATCCTGCCATGTGTGCGATACTATATTCAACTGGTCTTACCAGTTAGAAAACCATACACGAGGAATACACATCATGGCAAGCCTGCCCATCGACCAGGCACAAAAAAGCCTCATCACGGCTATCCTAAACGGAGACTACCCACCCGGTAGCACGCTCCCCGGTGAGCGCACCCTCGCCGGGCAACTCGGCGTAACGCGCCCCACATTGCGCGAAGTATTGCGCCGCATGGAAACAGACGGGTGGCTCATCATCCAACAAGGGAAATCAACCCTCGTCGGCGACTATCTGCGCGATGGCGGCCTCAATGTCCTCAGCGATATTGTGCGCTATAGCCCCACATTGCCGACGCAATTTGTCTCTAATCTGCTGCAAGTCCGGCGGGACCTTGCGCCGTCATATACGCGCTTGGCGCTGGAAAATCACCCGGAGCCGATCATCGCGCACCTGTGCGAACACCCACAGCTAGACGATACGCCTCATGCGTATGCGGCCTATGATTGGCAACTCCACCGGGCGCTTACGCTGGCAGCGAATAACCCCATTTACAGCTTGATTTTAAACGGCTTTGCCGATTTTTATGTCACTTTGGCGGAAGACTATTACTTTACGCTACCCCAAGCGCGGGAAGGCAGCGCCCAATTTTACGCGGGATTGCTGCAATTTGCCCAAGCCGGGGATGCCGCCGCCGCCGCTGATCTCGCGGCGCAAGTTATGGCGATGAGCATCGCTCTATGGGAAGCCAGCCAGTAGAGCCGGAGCCTAACACACTCGCATCGATGAAAAATTTCAGGACTTTCGCTTTTGGTCACACGGGCGCGAAGAATCGCGCCCCTACATTACGATTTTCATTGTTGTAGGGGCTGCATTCTTGCAGACCGCAGGAAAAAACGACTTCACTATATTATGAAAAATATTTCAAGCGAAAGTCCTGAGCTTAAATCTGACAGCCGATAGCTGATAGCTGAAATCTGACAACTTAAAAAACCCAGGAATTTAAAAAATGAAGCGCTGGAACGGTTGGGGCGATACCGCCCACGATCATCATTTACCCACAGGCGCGGACGACTTCCTCAATGAGCGCATTGGCGCGGCCACCCGCCCCCAAGACGCACAATTAGAGGATGCCGTCGCCGCTGTACCACCGAGCCGCCTGCCAGAGCATCCACTGGTGCGCGTGGACGCGGAAGACCGCCTGCGCCATGCACGCGGCCAGAGCTTCCCGGACTGGGTGGCGTTGCGCTCCAGGCAAATCGACGCATACCCGGATGGCGTAGCCTACCCCACAGAGGCCGCCCACGTCCGTGACTTGCTGGATTACGCCCGTAACGCCGGGGTGAAGGTCATCCCATATGGCGGCGGGACGAGTGTCGCCGGGCACATCAACCCACAAAAGAGCGATGTCCCCGTGCTGACCATCGACATGGGGCGCATGAATCGCATGACACGCATTGACCCCAAAACGCGCTTGGCGACGTTCGGCGCGGGCATCACCGGGCCGGATTTAGAAGCGGCGCTGCGGGCGCACGGCTTCACGCTCGGCCATTACCCGCAGTCGTTCGAGCATTCCACGCTCGGCGGGTGGATTGCGGCGCGATCCAGCGGGCAGCAGTCACTCCATTATGGCCGCATCGAAGGTTTATTCGCCGGGGGCGATGTCATTACCCCACACGATCACCTGCACATGCCGCCCTTCCCGGCATCCGCCGCCGGGCCGGACTTACGCCAGATGATTTTAGGCAGCGAAGGCCGCATGGGGATCGTCACCGAAGCGACAGTGAAGATCAGCCCACAGCCAGAGCGCGAAACCTTTCGTGGTTTGTTCTTCCCCACGTTTGACCAAGGCGCGAGCGCCGTCCGGGCGATGGTGCAAGCGGGCTTACCGCTAGCCATGCTCCGCTTGAGCACTGCCGTTGAAACCAAGACCAATCTCGCCCTAGCAGGCAAACCCGGCCTCATCAACATAGTGGAAACCTTACTTGCCACACGCGGCATCAAAGATGGTAAGGCGATGCTGCTCTTTGGTTATACCGGCACCGCCGCCATGATGAAAGCCACGCTCAATGCGGTCTATGACATCGCCAAGCAATACGGCGGCGTGGGCATGGGCATCGGCAAGCCCTTCGGCGCAACGTGGGCAAAGGGGCGCTTCCGTACGCCTTACTTACGCAACACCCTATGGGATCATGGCTATGGCGTGGATACCGTCGAGACGGCCACCGACTGGAACACCATGCCGCTGCTCATCACCAAAATGGAAAGCGCCCTGCGGGATACAATGGCACAATTCGATGAACGTATCCACATTTTTACGCATTTATCGCACACCTACCCACACGGCACCAGCATCTACACCAGCTATGTCTTCCGCTTGGCGGCGGATGCAGATACGAACATGGCGCGGTGGTGTGCGCTCAAGGACGCGGTGAGCCGGGCGATTGTGGACAACGGCGGCACGATCAGCCATCAGCACGGTGTCGGTGCGGATCATGCGCCGTACTTGGCGACAGAAAAAGGTACGGCAGGTATGGCCGCACTCGGCGCGATGGTGCGCCACTTTGACCCTGACGGCATGATGAACCCAGGGAAATTGATTTCGGGGTAAGGGGTAGACCCAAGTAGGGGCGCATCGCAATGCGCCCTATTTTAGAAAGGAACCACTATGCAACGCCAAACACAATGGCAACAAATCGACTCAACGGCGTGGGATGTTATCGTCATCGGCGGCGGGATCACCGGTGCGGGCATCCTGCGCGAAGCGGCGCGGCGCGGCTTGCGGGCGTTGCTCGTGGAGATGAAAGACTTCGCTTGGGGCACCAGCAGCCGTAGCTCAAAGATGGTACATGGTGGCTTGCGCTACCTGGCAACCGGGCAAGTCGGCCTCACGCTGGAGTCCGTGCGCGAGCGCCAGCAACTTCTAGCAGATGGCCCCGGCTTGATCGACCCACTCGGCTTTTTGATCGCCACGCATAAGGGCGATAACCCAGGCCGCTTGACCTTCGGCGCGGGCTTGATGGTCTATGACCTGATGGCGTTGCAATGGTCGCACCGCTACTATAGCCCGGCGGAATTCCGTATGCTTGCGCCGCATATCAAAGATGAAGGCTTACAGGGCGGCTTCCGTTATGGCGATGCCCAGACCGACGATGCCCGCTTGGTAATGCGCGTCATCCAAGAGGCGGCGCAAGATGGCGGCGTGGCGCTTAATTACGTCAAAGCGGAAAAAATCATACAGGAAGGCAACCGCGTGACCGGCGTGCAACTGCGCGATATGGAAACCGACGTTTGCATCACTGCGACGGCCAACGTCGTCATCAACGCAACCGGCACATGGGCGGACGCGCTGCGGCAGCAAGTCGGCGGGGAGAAGAAAATGCGCCCCTTGCGCGGGAGCCATCTGGTCTTCCCGGCGTGGCGGTTACCCGTCGCGCAGGCCGTCAGTTTCTTGCATCCGGTAGATCGTCGCCCGGTGTTCGCGTTCCCCTGGGAAGGCGTGACGCTGGTCGGCACAACCGACATTGACCACAACGACGACCTCTACGACGAGCCGCACATCAGCGGCGATGAAGTCGCTTACTTGATGGCGGCGATCAACGATCAGTTCCCCACGCTCAACCTGCACACTGACGATGTATTGGCGACATGGGCGGGCGTGCGCCCGGTGGTGGGCAGCGGCAAAGAAGACCCATCTAAAGAATCGCGTGATTACGTCATCTGGCAGGAAAGCGGCCTGCTCACAGTGACAGGCGGCAAGCTGACCACCTTCCGCGCTGTGGCATTGGCCGCGCTCAAAGCGGCACGCGATCACCTGCCGGAACTGCGCGATATGGACGGTAAAACACCCGTGCTCAACCCAGTGGAGGATCTGCTAGAGGATTGCACCGACGAGAGCGCCCGGCGGCGCTTGGTTGGGCGCTATGGGACGAACGCCCGCGCCGTTTTTGAGTCCGCACAGGATGGCGAGCTAGACCTCATCCCCGGTACACTCACCTATTGGGTAGAATTGCGCTGGGCGGCACGGCAGGAGGCCATCTTGCACCTTGAGGATGTACTTTTACGGCGGACGCGCCTGGGCTTGTTACTGCGCAATGGCGGCCTCGATCATGCCGAACGTATCCGCGCTATCTGTCAACCGGAGTTAGGCTGGTCTGATGACCGCTGGCAGCAAGAACAAGACGCTTATCGGGCGTTATGGTGCCAACACTACGCCCTGCCGGGAACGATACCTGATTGGCAACCCTTATTACAACAAGCATTCCCAATCGATCTTGAAGAAAAAGCGCCGCCGATTGCTAAAATTGGCATGTGGGCGCTGGTGATTGTAGCGTGGCTATGGTGGCGGCGGCAGAAATCTACCGCATGATCTGTTCTTGTTCTTTCACGCGGTCATTTTGGATGAGCGTTTGCGCCTCATCTAAAGATGTACACATCCGATAATGCTGCCGCATGACTTGCGACAGGCGCGAGATGATATGAAATGAATTTCAACAGGCATAATACGCTCTTTGTTGAACAATCGAATGGTATGTCTACGGTAGTATTATATAAGCGCCCACACAATTAAGGAAAATACTATGGCAGCCGATCATATACTGGCGATTGACGTAGGCACGCAGAGCGTCCGCGCATTGATCTTCAACCCTACCGGCGATTTGATCGCCAAAAAGCAAATCCACATTGAGCCGTATTTCTCCGCGCATCCCGGTTGGGCGGAGCAGCATACCGCCGTCTTTTGGGACGCTATCGGGCAGGCGTGCCAAGGCATATTGGACGGCGTGGGCAAAGACGCGATTGCCGCCGCCGTGCTCACGACACAACGGGCGACGGTGGTCAATGTGGATGCTCAAGGCCAACCCCTGCGCCCAGCCATCAGTTGGCTCGATCAGCGCGTGGCGACGGACTTACCGCCGATCAACCGTTTATGGCGCTTGGCATTTATGCTGGCACGCGCCAATGGCACCGTAAACTATTTGCAATCCAACGCCGAATGCAATTGGATCGCCCAGCATCAACCGGATGTGCAGGCCAACACCTATAAGTATCTGCTGCTGAGTGGCTATTTGACTTACAAGCTCACCGGGAACTTTGCGGATAGTGTCGCAGCACAAGTGGGGTTCATCCCCTTTGACCATAAGACGCAGGCATGGCATAACACCAGCGATTGGCGCTGGCAGGCGCTCCGCGTGGAGCCGGAACAAATGCCCGACCTCATCCCACCGGGCGACCGCCTGGGCGCGATCACGCCGGAGGCCGCCGCGCATACGGGCTTACCGCAAGGCTTGCCGCTCATCAGCGCCGGGGCGGATAAAGCCTGTGAGATTTTAGGTAGCGGCTGCGTCGAGCCGCACATGGGCGCACTCAGCTATGGCACCACCGCCACCATCAACAGCACCCACACCCGCTATATTGAGGTCATCCCGCTCTTACCCGCGTACCCTGCCGCGCTGCCGGGGCATTACAGCTTAGAGGTGCAAATCTACCGGGGCTATTGGCTGGTGAATTGGTTCAAGCAAGAATTCGGCCATCGAGAGGTGCGCATCGCCGCCGAACGCGGCATCGCGCCGGAAAGCCTGTTTGATGATCTCGTGTGGGCTGTCCCCCCCGGCGCGGAAGGACTGGTCTTACAACCGTACTGGAACCCCGGCGTGCGCGTGCCAGGGCCAGAAGCCAAAGGGTCAATCATCGGCTTTAGTGATGTACACACCCGCGCTCACATCTACCGCGCCATCCTGGAGGGTATCGCCTACGCCCTGCGCGAAGCCACAGAGCGCACCGTCAAACGTAGCGGCGTGCCGATTACGGAACTCCGTGTGAGTGGCGGCGGCAGTCAATCCGACGCGGCGATGCAATTGACAGCGGACATCTTCAACCTACCCGCCATGCGCCCCCACACCTACGAGACATCCGGCTTAGGCGCGGCCATTAACGGCATGGTCGGCATGGGCATCCACGCGGACTACGCACGCGCCGTCGATGCGATGGTGCATACAGGCGCGGTGTTCCAGCCGGACGCGGCTACACACGCCATTTACGACGATCTCTATCAACAAGTTTATAAGCAGATGTACAAGCGTTTACGCCCGTTATACCGCGCCATGAAAGGGATCAACACCCAAAACAAGACCAATCATTAGCAAAAGATGAGAAAAACCCCTATAATAAATTTACCTTGCGCTCATAAAACAGGCGTATTTACAGAATTGGTAAGGGGTTATTAATGACAGCTTTTGAACCCGCCGCAAGCCACGCCATTTTAATGGCAGTGGTTAGGCGGGTTTATCGTAGGCTTTAGCCCGCCTGATGTGTGGCTGGATTTTGCATCGGGGT
>DAOTTT010000487.1:0-4056 GCA_034437635.1 Anaerolineae bacterium
CCCCGCCGCCACGTCGATCATGCCACTGGCGACCGCCCGCACCCCGGCTTGCAGCGCCGCCCCGCCGGACGCGCACGCCGCCTCAATCGTATACGCTTCGATGCCGCGCCAGCCCACGAAATCCGCCACCAGTGCGCCTAAATGCGCCTGGCTGCTCACACGCGGCGCGAGCATATTCGCCACGTACAGCGCATCCGGCACGCCCATATAACCCGCGTCTTCCTGCGCCGCCTTGAGCGCCGCACCCGCCAGATCACGCAGCCCTTTATCCCAATGTTCGCCTATCGCCGTCTGACCGATGCCAATAATCGCTACATCGCGCATAGTGATGCTCTCCTCATTTGTGAAATTTGCAACATATGCCTACAGTAGCATAGATAAGCCCTCAAAATCTATCGTCCCGGCCTGCATATATTAGCTTTCCATGATATACATAACATATCGTACAATAGCGTAAGAGAGGACAATGATGCCCAAACGCCTGATAATCATCCTGTTGATGCTCCTGTTGATTGCACCAGTCGCCGCACAGGAAGAAGAACCCCCCCCCCTCACACCGGAGCAAGTCCAGCAAGTGCTGGAAGTCCAAGGCGCTTACGAACGCCTACAATTCCAATCGAGTTATAAAGTCTCCGGGAGCGTCGTCGGCGCTCAAGAACTCACCGTAGAGGGCGGCGCAGCTTACTTTAACAACATCGTCCTGGATTTCACCTGGGACTTCACCGTCATCCCCCGCCGCAATACCCTTGATAACGTGCAAGGCGTGACCGACCTCATCTTTAGCCTTGAAGAGAGCGAAGGCGCACAGCGCGTAGAAGCCACGTTCGAGAGCGTCATCTTAGATGGCATCAGCTATACTAACGTCCGTAATGGCGTGCCCGGCGTGGAACTCAACACATGGATGCAAGACCCGCCCATTAACGCCGACGCACCTATCCCGCCGGATAAAAGCGCGACGGAAACCTTCTTGTTCTACTATCTGGTTAACGAAGATCGCGTCCAAGACATCACCCGCCTGCCGGATACCACCAGCGTTAACGGCCAAACGCTCAAAGTGTTTGAAGTTATGCTCAGTGTGCCCGCTCTACGCGAAGCCAACGTGATGACCGTCACCGAAGTGGGCGATGTCAGCGCCAACCTCAGTGCCTCATTAGGCGGCCTCGGCGACATCACCCAGCAAGCGACATACAAAATGACCGTTAGCATCGGCGTAGACGACAACCTACCGCACGAAGTCAGCTATAGTTACCTCAATACCCTCACTGCCGAGCAACGTGACGGCTTCGCCCAACAAGACATCCAAGGCACGCTGATCTTCTCCGACTTTGGCGCAGATGCGACCATCACCAACCCGCTGGAAGGCGATGCGTCCGCCATTGATGTTGAACTCGTCACCTACGTACAAGACGCTTATACCAACCTGCGCAACACACGCGGCTATCGCATCAGCGGCAGCGCCAGCGGCTCACAGACGCAGCGCGTCCCTGACCAAAGCTACGAAGGCACATTTGACCTTTCCAGCACATACACCGGCGCGGTCATCCCACAATCGGACAGCCTCGATCGCGTCCAGTTGAATAGCGATGTCGCTGCCACCTTGACCGAAAACGGCCAACTCGTGCAAGATTTAGCCGTGAACTATGACTTTATCCTAGCGGAAGATCAAAGCTGGATCAACTTACGCTCCGGCAACGCAGGCGGACCAACAGACATCTGGCAAGGGCCGAACCCCACCAGCACCGAGCCGATCCCAACGGACCGCGTATACAGCGAAGCCTTCTTGTTCTACTACCTCCTAGAGCCGGGCACCGTCGCCAGCATCACAGAGTTACCGGAGCAAGAGATTGATGGCGAAACCGTGCGCGTTTTTGAAGTCGGCATGAAGATCGGCGTTTTACGCACTCAGGATGTTATCAGCCCCACCGGGATCGGCCAGGGGACGGACAACAACCTCAGCGCCAACTTTGGCGACCGGGGCGGGGTCAGCGCAGATACAATCTACACCATGACCATCTACGTCAGCACCCGCAACCAACTGCCACGCCGCGCAGACTTCACCTTTGATAACGTCATCACAACCGGCACCGATGCCAACGGCGAACAGAACATCAGCGGCACAGTAGACTTCTTCGACTTCAACGACAACACCATCAGTATCGAGCCGCCCATTTAAATGCTTTTATAGGGGGCGATCCGGTAGATCGCCCTTCACCACAAGGACAAAATACCTATGCAGCTTGCAATCCGCGAACACCTGTTGACCGGGATCACCACAGATGAACGCCTCGCTCATGCGCAGCAACTCGGCGTAGAAGGTGTACATTTTGATGCCGACGGTCTGTATAAGCGCGTCGGGGATATTAACACGACCTTGACGGCCTATGGCCTGCAAGCCTCCGGCGTGCATCTGGGTGGCACGCATCTCCTGCACCCAGATATAAGCATTCGCGATCGGGCGATCAAAGCGTGCCAGCAGGCCATGACCAACGTGCTTGACCTCGGCGCGGTCGGCGTGACGCTCTACACGCACGCAGCAGATACGCCCCGCTTACCCGACCTGCACCCGTATAAATCCAACGTGGAGCTAGAGGCCGAGTTTTTCATCATGCAGCTTAAGGCCACGCTTGCGGATTTCGCCTATGCAACCGGGGCACGGGTCGATATTGCGCCACAAATCAATGGCTTGCTCCATCGCTTGGATATGGCCGCGAAAATCATCGAACACAACGACGATCACCCCAACCTCAAAATCACAGCGGATACAGCGTGCATGGTGCAGCACGAAAGCGATGTACACGCCGCCCTCCGCCAACACGTACATCTGCTCGGCAGCGTCTACTTACACAATGTGGACGGTGCGCTCATCACCACACTGCACGATGCCGGATATACAGGCTGGCTCATCATTGACGGCGACGACGCATTACAAGCAACTGCCATACGCGAGGCCATCGCATCATGATCGCCAAGCTCAATGCAAACCCCTTAGCACACTTTGAAATCCAGGCGATTAAACGCCGTCAGCACATCGGCTCAACTTTTACGCCCTTCGAGAAGTGGTTGTTTCGCCTGGCGATGATCCTGGCGATTGGCTTCTTGGTTATCGGCATCGGCGCATACTGCAAGAGGCGACGTAAGTCCTGATTAGTCAGGCATCGCTGTTGACGGCAGAAGCCTCCGCCTTTGGGCGTGGGGAGTATGTCACAGAGTTGTTTTTGTGTCAGTGGTAAGCAGAATCAAAAACGCCCCCGGCAAGCGGAGGCGTTTTGCATGTTTTGGGTGTTATTTAGTACATGCCCATACCGGGGTCACCGGCAGGCATGGGCGGCTCATCTTGCGGGATGTCCGTGATGAGGGCCTCGGTGGTGAGGATCATGCTGGCGATAGACGCTGCATTTTCCACTGCACCGCGTGTTACCTTAGCCGGGTCGGGGATGCCCGCTTCGATCATGTCGATGTAATCCCCGGTCATGACGTTATAACCAACGCGATGATTCTTGCGGCTCTTTTGCAGGCGGCGGACATTTTCAATGATGACCGCGCCATCTTCACCCGCGTTCGCGGCGATCTTGCGCATGGGCGCTTCCAGCGAACGGCGCATGATGGCAATACCGGTGTTTTCGTCTTGGTTGTCGAGCTTGAAGTCCTTGAGGGCATCAACCGCGTTGACCAGAGCGACACCGCCACCCGGCACGACACCTTCTTCAACGGAGGCACGCGCCGCGCTCAGTGCGTCTTCCACGCGATGCTTCTTTTCCTTCAGCTCGGTTTCGGTCGCCGCACCCACACGGATCACAGCGACACCGCCGCTGAGTTTCGCCAGGCGTTCTTGCAGCTTTTCGCGGTCGTAGTCGCTGGTGCTGACTTCGATTTCGTTGCGGATTTCGTTCACCCGCCCGTTGATCGCGTCATCATCACCGGCACCATCGACAATCACAGTATCGTCCTTGGTGCTCACAACCTTGCTGGCACGCCCCAGGTCTTGCAGCGTCGCGGAGTCCAGCTTGCGGCCTGTTTCTTCGCTGATGACGGTGCCGCCCGTCAGCACGGCGATGT
>DAOTTT010000488.1:0-14728 GCA_034437635.1 Anaerolineae bacterium
CCTTCTTCCCAACGCCTCAATTGTTCTGTCCTTCGCCCTGTAGATGCGTTTCCACATCCGCCCCGGATGGTCGTTACTCCATCGACTACTACGGCGTCTGCTGACTTCTGGCTCAAAAACGAGCCAGACCTCCCCGGATAAGGTGCGATAACTTTCACGCAAGCCCTGCCACGTTTACATGATGCTGCTTCAGTCCTTTTCGGGCTTCACTGTCTGATGCCAGCTTACCCCGCACACCATGCCTCTCTACGTGATTTCTGTTCGTCAGGTCTGCGCTTTGCGCTCCGGCTTCCTCCCCACGCCTGCTCACGCTCGACGCAGTTGCCTTCGGCTAGTGGTTCGTCGGACTAACGTCCACAGGAGACTTACACTCCCAAGTTATCGCCCATGTCGGGCGTACAAAACAAAAGCAGCAGGAATGGGATTTGCTGCTGCTTGCTGAAAGATGATGTTAGGTTAATCTGCTTGAGAATAGATGTCTACATACTCCGATACATCTTGGATTGCTTTTTCGCCACGCATATGTACTCTACTTTCCGCTAAATGAGAGTTACGGCTGGTAGAAATCGGGCAGGCATGGCATCTGTTGGTTTTTCTTAAATGAATCAACAGGTGGTGCAACATGCCTACGCTCGATCAGTCCCTCATAAATGTCCTCAGCCAAGTTGGTCAAGTGATATTAAATCAGCGAAAAGCATCGGTATTGTGCTTCAGGAAACGTACCTTCTGTGAAGCAAATAGGCTAAAATAGTGGCAAAATAGGTAACTACTCAGGTATGCTCTGATTTGCTTACAGCCCCGGTTCAAAACCGGGGGCTAGCCCACTGCAAAGCCCGTAAACGGGCTGTATAAAATGATCTTTGGCGTTGACAAGCCCGTTTATGGGCTTCCTAGCGTTTAATGTAGCCATCGGCTTTGAGCCGATGCGGGATATAGGCTTTACCTGAGTAGTTACGAGCTTTTCCAGATTACTGCCGCGAACATTGGGGTAATTTAAATTCTGGAAAAGCCTTAAGGGCGGCTATACACCGCCCTTAAGGCTTAATTTGGTTCGGGGGTGTTGTCCAAAATGTCGCTGATGGTCTGCATGACATCATCGGTGAGTTTGGGCAATGCCTCCACCGCGCTGAGGTTGTCCTCAACTTGGCTAATCTTAGTCGCACCGGTGATCGCTGTGCTGACGTTAGGGTTCTTGAGCGTCCAGGCAAGCGCCAATTGCGCCATCGTAATACCTAGATCCCCGGCAATAGCGGTCAATTCACGGACTTTTTCCAAACGCCGTTGCCCCTCATCACTCATCAGCATGTCCTTAAGCCATTTGTAACTTTCCAAAGCCATGCGGGAGTCATCCGGGATGCCGTCATTGTACTTGCCCGTCAAAATGCCGGAGGCCAAAGGCGACCAGATAGTCGTACCTAAGCCAATTTCCGTATACAGACGATTGTACTCGACTTCAAAGCGTTCGCGGTGGAACATATTGTATTGTGGTTGCTCCATCGTCGGCGGCACAAGGCCATGTTGCCGGGCGACGCTGTACGCTTCCATTAGTTCTTGCGCCGTCCACTCCGATGTACCCCAGTACATCACCTTACCCTGACGGATCAAATCCGTCATTGCGCGGACAGTTTCTTCCATTGGCACCTCACGGTCAGGCCGATGGCAGAAGTACAAGTCAAGATAATCCACCTGCAAGCGTTCCATCGCTTGATGACAAGCGTCAAAAATATGCTTACGGCTCAGGCCGCGCTGGATGGGTGACGGATTTGGGATCGCCCCACCGAACACCTTGCTTGATACGATATAACTATCGCGCCGCCAGCCTGTACGTTTGAAAACTTCACCCATGATCGTTTCCGCTTGGCCGTGCGCGTAGACCTCCGCATTATCAAAGAAGTTCACACCATTGTCATAACAAGCCGTCATGATCTCTTGGGCTTTTGGCACGTCAATTTGATTGGAGAAAGACACCCATGCGCCATAGCTCAGGGCGCTAACCTTTAGGCCACTGCCGCCTAATCGACGATATTCCATTATACTTTTCTCCTTTATTGCAGTTATTTGCAATTATGGATTTTACCATGCATCCCTCGTCAACAGATAAGCGTTTAATTGGAGAACGCAGGTTCCCGTTGCTCATCGACAAAATCCGGCAGCCAATCCCCATGTGCATCAATCAGATCGTCAACCAATGCCCAAATCTGATCGAGATCAAGCTCGGCAGCGGTATGCGGGTCGAGCATAGCAGCATGGTAGATGTGTTCGCGCTTGCCCGTAATCGCCGCTTCTACGGTGAGCGATTGCACATTGATGTTGGTCTGCATCAGCGCGGCCAGGTGCGGCGGAATATCCCCGATGTGTACAGGTTGGATACCGTTTTTGTCCACTAGGCATGGCACCTCTACACAGCAGCCTTCCGGCAGATTAGTGATGAGATTGTGATTCGGCACATTGCCGTAAACGGTGCGCGGTTGCCCGGTTTCCATGCTATGGATAATCAACGAGCCATATTCAACGCTCCGGCTGACCGGAATTTCATCCCCGCCGAGCAATGACTCGCGCATCGTCTCCCAATCTGCAATTTGGTTTTCACACCGGCGGATGTACTCATCCAGCGGAATATTAAACTTTTCGATCAAATCCGGGCGATCCTGCTTGATAAACCAGGGGACATACTCGCTCAGATGCTCGCTGCTCTCCGTTACAAAGTACCCCATCCGTTTGTATAGATCATAACGGACACGATTGGTTTCCGGCATACGACCTTCGTCTAATACTTGGCGAATACGTGGATAGAGGTCTTCGCCGTCGCGCTCAAACTTGAGATAAAACGCCATATGGTTGATACCGGCTACTACATAGTTAATCTCCTCTACGGGCACGCCGATGTCTTCCGCGAGTTCCCCGGCGGTATGCGGTACGCTGTGGCATAAGCCCACCGTCTTGATGGTTGTTCCCCGGCTTAGTGCCCATTGGATCATCGCCATCGGGTTCACATAGTTCAAGAACAACGCATCCGGGCATAGTTCTTCCATATCCTTACAAATATCCAGCAACACCGGGATCGTCCGCAGCGCTCGCATAATGCCACCAATGCCCAGCGTATCCGCGATCGTTTGGCGCAGGCCGTACTTCTTCGGAATTTCAAAATCGGTCACTGTGCCGGGCTTATACCCGCCGACTTGGATCATGCAGATCACATAATCCGCATCGGCCAAGGCTTCGCGGCGATCGGTTGTCGCTTCAATCGTCGGTGTTGCGCCCAATTGCGCCGCGAGTTTACGGGCGACCCGCTCGGAGTCCGCCAAGCGGGTCGCGTCGATGTCCATCAGATGGATGTGTACATCTTGTAATTCAGGGAAGGCAAGGATGTCTCCCAGCAGATTTTTAGCGAATACAGTACTTCCAGCACCGATAAATGTAATCTTTGCCATGAGATAAATAGCAGCCTTTCAAGCTAGCCCTTCAAACCAGAGGTTGCAACCCCTTCAATAAAGTATTTCTGTGCCATAACGAACACGATCATCGGCGGGATGATGGCGATCGCCGCACCCGTCAACACCACGTTCGGCTCATTCTGGAAGCTATTGGTCAAGCGGATGAGCGCCAGCGTCAACACATGGTTGGATACTGTGCCCTCACCGATGATAAGCAACGGCCACAAGAAGCTATTCCATGCATACAAGAACGAGAAGATCGCCAATGTCGCGATAGCCGGGCGACTCAGTGGCACGAAGATCGTCCATAGAATACGCATCCGGCTTGCACCATCCATCAGCGCCGCTTCTTCAATTTCTATAGGTATGGCGATAAAAAACTGTCGCATCAAAAACGTACCATACGCCGTGAATATCCAGGGGATGATGAGCGATGCAAGCTGACCGTCCCATCCTAAAATCACCATCAAGCGGAAGATTGGGATAATCAGCACGATAAATGGAATCATGATGGACCCCAAGTAGACCAAGAACAGCGCATCGCGCCCACGAAAGCGCACACGGCTAAAGGCATAACCACCGAAGATCGACGTGATTAACTGACCGGCAACAACCAACACTGTCACTAACGTTGTATTGACGAAAGCGCGGTCAAGCTGGAGCACTTCCGGGTTGAGGCCGAAGACATATTGATAATTTTCCCATTGGAATTCGACGTATTCCACCGGGTCATTCGGCGCGACATATGTGGAAATTTCCGGGTTATCTGGTACGACATACAGGTTCAATGTGCTGTTATAGGCTAATAGTAGCTGCTGTGTTTCGCCCTCAACAGTTACATCGTACACGTCAAATTCGCGTTCACGGCCATCATTCATCATTAGTGTAACGATTTCGCCCGTTTCAACGGCAGCGTCACGCTCCTGCTGCACCAAAATTTCACTATTACGATGATTGTCGCGGTTAATCAGGTCTTCTGTCGTGTAAAAGCTGAACGGTTGCCGGTCGTCCGTCTTGACCATTTGATAGGTGATACCATCAACTTCGATGTTATACAGTGTCCGTTCTTCATCATCCACCGTGACAGTTTCCGCACTATAAGGGAGCAAGCGCGGCGGCACATTGAACACGTCCATCGTCGTCTTAAGCGATGTTGAAATCATGTACAAGAACGGAAAGATCATGAGGAAAGCGAAGCCCGCTAGAACGAAATAAACAACTATGCGCCAAAAGATGTCTCTAAATGTTAACTTGCCCATGCCCAACTCCTTTTAATAAGCTTCGCTGCGTTGCAAGCGAAATTGCATCAACGTGATGCCGAAAATGACGATAAACAGCAGCCAAGCTACCGCCGAGGCTTCGCCGAATTGCGAACTCTTAAACGCGCTCTCGTACATATGATAGACTGCCGTCCGTGCGTCTTCTGGCACCGTTTGGTTGGGGAACAAGGCAAACGGTTCGTTAAAGACCTGCAAGCCTGTAATTAATGTAGTGATAAGAACGAAGAACATCGTCGGTGAGATCATGGGCAGGGTCACATTACGGAACTGCTGCCATTTATTCGCCCCGTCGATCATCGCCGCTTCGTACAAGGTCTTCGGTACGCCCTGCAAGCCCGCCAAAAAGAGGACGGTGTTATAGCCCACCACCTGCCATGCCGCGATAATCACAACCGAAACCAGCACCACATCAGGGTCATTGAGCCAGCGAATATCAGGGTCTTGGATGCTGGTGTTAAATGTGCTGTTGAGGAAGTTCACCACTTCAGAGATTGTATAATTAATGTACCCGGTACCGCCGGAGCCATATAACCATTGCCAAATCAGCGCGGAACCAACCACAGCCGCCACCGACGGCAAGAAGTATACTGCCCGGAAGAACTTCATACCCGGTATTTTGGAGTTCAAAATAATCGACAAAGCCAAAGCCGGGATAATTGCCAACGGGAGCAATATCAAACAGAAGGCAAAGGTATTCGCCATCGCCACCCAGAACTGATCTTCTTTAGCACCTAACACATAGCGCGTATCGCCAATTTCAATAGCCGCCAGTTTCGTAAATCCAGAACTTAGTATGTTCTGGTCGAAGACATCGGCATCGGCATCAACAGATTGGATCTCTAACGAGAGTAATTCTGTAAAGTTATCAAAGCCGATGAAGTTAGGCGAAAGTGTCTCTTGTGTTTCCGCATCGACTCGGTTGGAGCCAAGTTGCGCATCCGTAAACGCCATATAAAACGAGAACAACAGCGGTCCGGCAAAAAATATGGCAAACCCGATGATGTTGGGCGAGAGCATCAGCCAACCCTGCCACATCACACGCTGCTCCGGCGACTCGCCAAAATAATCGCCTAGCATGAGCATATTGCCAAAGAGTAACGCAAAAATGACCGTTAACACCGTGACTACCCACGTTAGCGGGTCAGCATATGTGCCGAGTAAATGTGCAAAAACGCCAGCAATGTCAGATTGCCATAGCAGAACCAACAACGTCACCGCCATCAACACGCCGGCAACGGAGTCAATGCGCTTTTGCAGTGGACTGCCTTCCGCCAAAAAGCGCCCCCCGGCCCAATAAATCGCATAGGCTATGGGAAAGCCGATGACAATCGTCGAGTTTTCGACAATGCCATCCGTAATATATTCAAAACTTTGGTAAAAACCCCACAAGCCTAATAAAATGGCCAACGAAAGCGCCATCCCGACGAAATACAGCACCAACGTAAGATACCGTCCACCAATTACCTTGCGCGGTAATAACACGTTGGCATAAACGGCCATCACCACCGGGATGAAGACGACACCGCCCAAGAAGACGCGCACAGGGTCGCCCAACCGGGGCAAGTCGTCCAGGATGAAAATTGTGTAAAAAGAGAGCGCCCCACATGCCAAAGCCAGCGCAATGTTCCACACAAAGCTAATACTAATAAGCATCGGGGTCTGTTCGCGCACTTCCCCGCTGTGTGTAAGTGTCGTGTCCATAAAGCTATGCCTTTTAAAATTTAATTGGAGTCGCGGCGGAAAGATGACGAAATGGGGGATGCCGCAGCACCCCCCAGATGACTATTTAACTTTCAAATTCACCTTCAACCTGCGAGCAGATCGTCGCGGCAAATTCTTCGGCAGTCAGGTCACCATTGAAGACTTCAGTCACACCATTGAGGTATGCAGTGTCAATCGCCGGCCAGTTACCGAAGAACAGCGGCGCTTCGGTGCGCACATCAGCAGAGGTGGTGCCGTCGATGAACGCTTGGTTGTTCACCTCGGTGTCCGGCAGCGTGTTCAAGAACAGTTCAATCGCCTCATCCGTTGCACGGCTGGGGATGTTAGCACCCAAGGATGCAATTTCACCCTGTACTTCGGCGCTGGTCAAGCGGGTGACCAATTCCCAAGCAGCTTCCGGGTTTTCAGTGTTAGCGTTGACGACGTAAGCGCCCCAGAACAGCCAGTTGGTGGCTTCACCACTCGGACCGACAGGCAGCGATGCAACATTCCAGTTGAAGTCCGCACCAGCCAGGGTCCCAGGGGTTGCCCAACGGCCATTGAGGAACATACCAACGTTACCAGCCAAGAACGGCGGTTCCGCATTGTCGCCCCAGGGGACGGCGAAGTCGTTATCATACAGCCCCTTGGCGAAGTTCAAACCTTCAGTTGTCGCGTCATTGTCCAGGCCGCAAGCGGTGAAGTCTTCGTTGAAGAAGCCAGAACCAGCAGCATTGATGAAGTAGCCATAGTTCGCCCACCAGTTATTCATGCCGAAGCCAAAGGTTTCTTCGCGCAGCAAGCTGATTTCTTCAGCAACTTCTGCGAAACGATCCCAGTCCCAATCATCCCCACCGGGGTAGTCGAGGCCCGCTTCGTCGAACAGGTCAGCGTTATAGTAGATTGCAAAAGCGGACACGTCACGGGGCAGACCCCACAGCGCATCTTCATCTTCAACATTGGAAGTCGTCAGGAAGCCCATCGGGCCAGCATAGAAGTCATCTTGGCTGTAGTTCTCATCCATTGCGGCGATGTCGGCCAAGTTGAGGATCACGCCAGCTTCAGCAAAGCGAGCGATATCAGTACCAGGGATCCAGAACACATCCGGGGCGGTACCCGCTTCTAATTCCGTAATCAGCACGTCTTGATAGCTGCTGGACTCCGAACCACCTGGTTCATATTCCAACGCCACGCCGTCCCAATTATCATCAATGCTATTACTCACTGCGGAGTAGACATCAATTTCGGCTTGGTTGTCTGGACGTGTACGCCAGCGCAGGGTCGTCTCTTCTTCTTCGTCGTCTTGGGCGATGGCGGGCAGTGCCATCATGAGACCTAAAACAACGACTAGCAGGATTGAAAGTGCTCGTTTATGCATTGTGTTTCTCCTTAAAAACATAAAATTTTGTTTGATACGTTCGAAATACAGCTTATTATTCTTGCCAAATAGATCCTTTCTACTCTGACGGTCAAGAACTACGCGGTGCTGCCGATGTCCCTCGTACTTTGAGGGTTGGCATATGCACCAGCGGAGTTGGCGCTTTATCGTTAAGCAACTCAAACATCATGCTTGCCGCGTCTTCGCCCAGGCGGGCACCATTTTGATCAACGGTAGTCAGTGGTGGGGAATAAACAGCGGCAACCGGGATATTGTCATAACCGATGATGGTCATGTCATCCGGCACCTGCATATCCATAGCTTGTATGGCTTGTATAGCACCCAAAGCCATCCGGTCATTTATAGAGATTATCGCTGTTATTTCTGGATTGTCGCTCAGTAGTTTGTGGGCAACTTGGGCACCACTTGCTTCACTAAAATCACCATATCCAATCGGAAACTTACTGAATGTAAGCCCCGTGCGTTCCGCAACAACACGCATTCCTTGCATACGCTCGATGACGGCCATGTTTAGGCTCGATTCGATTGAGATAATGCCTATATCCTGATGCCCTAACTCCAGCGCATGTGTCATCTGGAGCTTGCCACCGTGATAATCGTCGTTACGGACGTTATACTCGCTGCTTTGCAGGCCAATGACGACCGTTGGGATGTTGGCATCTAGCGCAACTTGCGCCGCTGATGCTGATGGTACGTTATCAATGGTTATGACCCCCTCTATATAGCCACTCTGCAACAATTGATGATAATTTTCATCAAGTTTATGGCTATTCACGCGGGGGGTGCTCAACAATAAGTTGTAACGCTCCGATGAAGCGATCATCTCAATCCCTTCTAGGATTTGCATCACCAGCGGGTCTTGGAAAATCGTGTCGTAAATGTGAGGAAATACAATTGCCAATGTATGCGTCTTGCCGGAAGACAACGCACGCGCAGCTAAATTTGGCCGGTAGCCCAAGGCTTTAACCGCATCCATGACTTTTGCGCGTGTTTCTTCTGTAAAATAAGGTGTATTCGACAAAACTTTAGAGACAGTCGCAGTCGAAACACCGGCATATTTAGCAACGTCAGACAAAGTTGGCATAAATTATATTTTCTCAAAAAAGCAAATAGTTAAGCGATTAACTACTTGCTTTTATACCGTATTTTCTGCCAAATGACAAGTAAATTGTGTGTAAATTGCACAAATTCAGTTTACTGGATGACTTTTGCGCCTGCTGTGGCTTCCACAGGGATGAGGTTGGGCGTTATACCTGTCTTCGCCTGGTAAGCTGTAGAGACTTGTATCACGAACCCGTCGAGATCCTCAGCATTGATGAGCGCCACGGCACTCCCGCCAAAGCCGCCACCGGTCATGCGTGCGCCATAACACGCCGAGTGCGCTTGTGCAGCGGATACCATCGCATCGACTTGTTCGGTAGAGTTCTCGAAGTCGTCACGCATACTGACATGGCTTTCATTCATTAACTGTCCTACCGCTTGCACATCGTCTCGCATTAAGGCTTGCTGGGCGCTCACCGTGCGTATGCTTTCCGTGATGACATGCCGTGCGCGTTTGGCAATGATTGGGCCAAGTTCATCTACACGGGCATTAAAAGCGTCTAACGTGACATCGCGCAATTTACCTACGCCGAAGAACTGTGCCGCTGCTGCGCATTGCGCGAAGCGTTCATTATATTTGGACCCGACCAATCCCCGGCGGGTGTTGGTATCCAACACGACAATCTGCGCCCCTTGTGGCAATGTCGCAGGTGTAAGCGCCAGTGAACGGCAATCAATGAGCAACGCGCTACCCGCTTCGCCCGCTGTGGAGATCAACTGATCCATAATGCCGCTACTCACACCTACCCAGGCGTTTTCGGCTTGTTGGCCGACCTTTGCCATCTCGCGCACATCCCAGGGGATGTCGTTTAATGTAGCGAAGACACGTGCAACGGCCATTTCTAGCGCAGCCGAGGAAGACAACCCCGCGCCAATCGGCACATCCCCGGCGATGATGCCTTGCATACCACCGAGTTCATGGCCGCGCTCTTGCAAAGCAAAAGCCACCCCTTTGACATACTCAGCCGGAGAAGTTGACGCTTTTTCAAAAGCGGTGAGGTCAAAATCAATAAGATCGTCAAAATTAAGCGAGCGCATAACTACGCGGGTATCATCCCGCCGCCCGCACGCAATCCACACTGCATAGTTGATCGTCATCGGCATGACGAAGCCGTCATTATAATCGGTGTGGTCGCCGATGATGTTGACACGGCCAGGCGCACGGATGACATACTCCGGCGCAACACCGAATTGGTCTTGATAAGCCTGAACAACAGAGGCCTGTAAGGTCATGATGTTATCTCGCTTTGTAATGGGTATCCGGTAAATCACGCAGACGGGCAGCGGCTTGTTCGGCGGTAATGTCACGCTGCGATTCACCGAGCATTTCATAGCCGACCATCCATTTACGCACCGTTGCAGAGCGCAACAACGGCGGGTAGAAGTGTGCGTGTAATTGCCAATGCGCGTTATCTTCTTCACGGAACGGTGCGCCATGCCAGCCCATCGAGTACGGGAATTCAACCTCAAAGAGGTTATCGTACTTAATCAGTAAACGCTTAACTATATCTGCTAAAGATGTACGTTGCGCGTCGGATAAATCCGGCATCTGCTGGATCTGCTCACGCGGGATCAATAGTGTTTCAAACGGCCACACCGCCCAGTACGGTACCATAGCGACCCAATCGTCATTTTCCACGACGACACGTTCTTGTCGCTCGGCCTCTAACGCGGCGTAATCCACCAGCATGATGCTATCGTGTTCTTGGTAATAGCGGCGCTGTTCACGGTCTTCGTCCAGGGCTTCATTCGGTAGGATGTTCTGTGCCCAAACTTGCCCGTGTGGATGCGGGTTACTCGCGCCCATCAACGCGCCCTTGTTTTGGAACACCTGTACCCACTGGTACGTTTCACCGAGTTCAACTGTCTGCTCCACCCACATTTCAACCACCCGGCGGATCGCCTCAAGTGGCATCTCCGGCAACGTCAGATCATGCCGGGGCGAGAAACACAGAACACGCGCCGTACCTTGTACACCTTCACTGCGTAGCAATGGATTTTCTGACTTATCCGGCGCAGGGACATCCGGCAGCAAAGCGGCGAAATCGTTGGTAAAGACAAAAGTCGCTTCATATTGTGGGTTTGTCTCGCCATTGGCGCGGGTGTTACCAGGGCATAGATAACATTTTTCGTCGTACTGTGGGCGTACATCTTGCGGGGTTGATTCCTGCTTGCCCTGCCAAGGGCGCTTGGTACGGTGCGGGGAAACCAGTACATAACGCCCGGTCAGCGGATTATACCGCCGATGCGGGTGATCTGTCGGATCAAATGTCATGAATACACATTCCTTTCTGTGTAAATTAAGCGAATGTGACAATCATAACCTGCCAATGTCCAGAACGCTATTTCTTACGCATTAGGCTTTTCCAGAGAATAAACGCTTCGTGCTGTGGTGATCTCTTTGCCCTCACACCCCCGCCCCCTGTCCCGAATGTGCCTTCGGCACTGGGCTAAGCATTACCCACAAGTCAGGATCGCAGGGGCATTTGGGGGTGAATTGAATAGATTGGAGATTAGTTTCATGATATTTAATATCGTTTTCGCCAATGAAATGACTCTTTTTCACCGGAAATTCTCCTCTCTGCCCTCGATTTTTACTCTATTTCCCCCTACATCACCCACAAAAAAGATGTGGGTAATGATTAGCCATGAGAGAGAGATACAAGGGATTTAGGGTGAGGGCAAAATGGCGTTTTCCTGAACAGCTCATTATTTTCTTGGAACAGCCTTACACAAACGTCGTCGTCCAGATCTGGCTCACTATTTTGAAAAACATCAACGCCGTATGCAGTATCTGAAGTTTCGGGAAGAGGGCTTCCGGATTGAGTCAGGCACGGTTGAGAGTGATGTCAAGCAATTCAAGCAACGGCTTATCGGCACTGGGATGCGTTAGAAACGTGATAATACTGACCGCATGTTGGTCATCCGCGCTGCTGTACTGAGCGATACTTTTCACGATTTATGGTCTGCCGCCTGACCGCACTAACTTGAAATACACCCGTTATCTCGCTTTATTCCAAAGGGAGTATAGGTTAACCAACCTACAAAAATATCCCCCAACTAACCTATACAAAAACAAACACACTATCTGATGTTTTTGCTGATGTGTGAACTTAAAATAGTTGTAAGAGCTACTTCTTAAAGAGATAAGTACAGAGAAAAAAACATGGACACTATTCAAAAACATATGGACTTATTACAACAAAAAGACGTGCAACAATTAATTATAGAGCGCGAAGGTCCTTGTGTATCACTTTATATGCCAACCCAGCGCCATGCCTCAGAAGTACAGCAAAATCCTATTCGTTTTAAAAATTTGATTAACAAAGTTGAAACTCAATTGGGGCAATATGGCTTAGATCAAGATGCTATAGATGCGCTTTTAGGGCCTGTCACAAATGAGATAAATACAGATTTCTGGAATTATACAAGTGATGGCTTGGCACTTTTTGTCGCCCCTGGCTTTCATGCTTTGTATCGCCTGCCGTATTCTTTCGATCCTTTTGTTTTGGTGAGTGATAACTTCTACATTCGTCAACTCCTGCCGCTCATCAACCACGACGAACAATTCTATGTCTTGACGCTCAACCAGGATCATGTTGCTTTATTGCGTGGTAATCGTCAACAGATGGATACCGTTGAACTTGGTGATGTAGCCACGAGCTTGGCTGAAGCTATGCAATACGATGAGTTCCAACCGCATGTGCAGTTTCGCTCAACTGGTGGCGGGGCACCTGGTCATGCAATGTTTCATGGACAGGGGACATCCGCTGATGATGCGACCCGCAAGGAGAATATTCTACGCTTTTTTAAGATCTTAGATAACGCTGTTTGTGATCTTTTGAATGCCGACGGCAGCCCGCTTATATTAGCAGGGGTCGATATGCTGCGTGGGCTATATCGACAAGTCAATCACTACAATAACCTGCTGGATGATGCTATAGAGATTAACCCACAAAACTTAGACCACAAAGATATTCATCAACATGCCTGGACAATTGTCGAACCTTTAACCAAGCAAGTTCATGATGATGTTTTGGCATCGTTCTATAAGTTACATGGTGCTGATGATGACCGCGCGACGGACAACGTAACGGAAATAGTGCCTGCTGCGTATTATCAGCGTATTGATACATTGGTGCTATCTGACAACCAACATAAATGGGGGGCATTCCACGCTGATGACAACAATGTGGTCATTAAAGATGAATTTGAAGTCGGCCATAGTGAATTGTTAAACGATGCTGCGATCCATACGTTGCGCAATGGTGGTGATGTTCATACGGTCAACACGCTGGATAACGACCGCTCTGCACTGGCGATCTTGCGTTACTAAATGGCTATAGAACAGCAATTTGTCGTTACCTTACAGTTGATATTGGCTGTAATCTTGAGTATGGTCATTGGCATTGACCGTGAAAAGCGCGATAAAGATGCTGGCTTGCGCACCCACATTCTAGTTGGTGTGGGTGCGTGCCTGTTTACTGCGTTGTCTTTAGCGGCTTTTCCAGAGGCCGATAAGTCGCGTGTTGCAGCGAATGTTGTAACAGGTGTGGGGTTTATCGGCGCAGGTGTCATATATCGTAGCGAAAGTAAAATACACGATTTGACGACTGCGGCCAGCATTTGGCTCACCGCAGCAATCGGGATGGCTATTGGTGCTGGTTCATGGTTTTTAGCCATTACAGGCACTTTGCTTGTATGGTTCGTCTTACATGTGTTGTGGTATGTACGTCGATATTTGTAGGGCTATATATGACACCGGGCATGAAGCATGCTATGGTGTGAACCTCCAAAATTTGCTTGTCTTGCGCACATTACATGCTATTCGTCTCGAATTGCATATGAATTAATATCGTGTAAAGCACTTTATGATTGTACAATGCGATTATAGTTTATCGTAAAGAAAGGTTATATGCCCTGTATAGGTGCCCGCGATGATAAGACAAATTTCTTTTACCCACTTATGCGCCTGGGGGGTTCATCTCTATACAGGTATCGGCGGTATTATTGGCATGTTTGCTTTATACGCCGCTGCATCTGGTAAAATCCGCAATGCCTTCATCCTCCTGGTTATTTCTATGCTCATTGATGCCACCGATGGCTTGCTTGCGCGTCGCTATGAGGTTAAAAAGATATTGCCCGATTTTGACGGGGCGATGGTCGATAACGTCATTGATATGCTGACATTCGTCTGGATACCCGTGTTTATCATATGGCAAGAAAGCCTGCTACCTCATGTGATATGGACGATCCCGCCTATGATCGCTGGTTTATACGCCTATGGTCAGGTCAATATGAAATCAGATGACGATTACTTCATTGGCTTCCCGTGCTATTGGAACATCGTTGTACTGTATATGTATTGGCTGCGCCCTGACGCTTGGTTGGCGATTTTGACCGTGATTATTCCAACCTTATTAACGTTCATCCCGACACGCTACCTTTACCCAAGCAAAAATCAGATTTTCTGGCGTGTCACATGGGGGCTTGGGGCGATATGGTTTGTTATGGTGTTTGTCATCCTCACGGATGAGACGGTAAATCGGCCTTTGGTTTTGGTCAGCCTATTTTACCCTGTCTATTATCTCGTCATGAGCTTTTATATTGACTTTCGTATTCGCTTCGGCGAGTCATATGATACCCAAACCGCAGAGAATGTAAGATAACAACGAGATAGGTCTCCTTTATGCTACACCTGTAACTTAGCATAAGGAGACCATATGCGCCTCTATAGCCTCATTTTACTTTTCTTGTTGGCCGTTTTGCCAGTAGATGCACAGCAGCAATCGGTTACATGGTTGGTGTGGACA